>NZ_JXUW01000008.1 GCF_000949255.1 Ferrimicrobium acidiphilum DSM 19497
GCCTCCCTCCCTTGATGACTGGCTTCCCAAAGATCACACAGCACGCTTTATCTCCGAGGTGGTAGATGAGCTCTTAGATCTTTCAGTTATCTATGCCTTCTATGTCGAGGCCTCTGGGTGGGCCACCGTATGACCCGACAATGATGTTGAAGCTTCTCCTGTATGCCTACTCAACCGGGGTTACCTCCTCTCGGGAGATGGAGAAGAGATGCCACATCGATATAGCCTTTCGTTGGCTTAGTGCCAACACTACTCCTGACTATCGTTCACTGGCTCGGTTCCATCGCCGTCACGAGAAGGCCCTTGGTGATCTGTTTAACCAGGTACTGGTTCTCTGCTCCGAGGCAGGACTGGTCAAGCTTGGCAGGGTTGCTCTCGATGGAACCAAACTAAGAGCCTCGGCGTCTAGACGTAAGTCCATGAGCTATTCGCGCCTTGGACCACGGATCGCAGAGCTCGAAGCGCAAGTAGCCACAATCTTGGCCGAAGCTGAGGCAACAGATCTGGCAGAAGACGAAGCCTTTGGGGTTGACAAGCGAGGTGATGAGATCCCTGAGGAGCTTCGTCGTCGTGAGACCCGTATAGCCAAGATGCGTCAAGCCAAGGAGGCCATCGAAGCTGAGGCCCGTGCTAAGGCCGAGGCCAAAGCTGATAAGCGTGCCAAGGCCAACACCACAACCAGCAAGAAGGCAGAGGTCAAGGCCAGCACTGATGTCAAGGCCAACACCCAGGCCCCGACCAGCACCGATGCCAAGACCGAGGGTACCGTTGTTGATGATGCAAAGGGTGCCGGCTCCACCGAGACCGTTGCCCCGGCCCCGACCAGCACCGATGCTGATGCTACACAAACCCCAATTCGACCAAACCCCAAAGCCCAACGCAGCTTCACTGATCCCGATTCTCGGATGATGAAGACCAACGAGGGATTCCACTTCGCCTACAACGCCCAGGCAGTGGTGGATGAAGGCTCTCAGGTAATCGTTGCAACCAAGGTAACCCAAGCCGCCGGAGACGTCAACGAACTCATCCCCATGATCGAGGCGACTACGACAAGCCTCAAAGCAGCAAAGATCAAACGTTCGCCACGGGTCTACCTAGCTGATGCTGGCTACTGCTCGGAGGCCAACCTTGGCCACATCACCAAGTTCGACATCAACGCTCTCGTCGCAACCGGACGCATAAAGCACAACGAACGAGTCAGTGAGTCCCCACGCGGGCGGATCCCAAAGAACGCAACGCCAAGAGAACGCATGGCTCGCTCTCTTCGAACCAAGCCTGGACGCATCGACTATGCAAGACGCAAAGCTATCGTCGAACCAGTATTTGGACAGATGAAAGTTAGACAGAAAGCGGGCCACCTACGCCTTCGAGGACTATCGGGAGCCCAAACGGAATGGATGCTGCACTCAATCTGTCATAACTTACGAAAACGGGTCTTCGGAAATAAGCGGCAATCCGGTACCAAGATCGACCAGGAATCGGCAAGTTGTTGAACGCATCTGAGGTGACTGGCCAGATTGGGGCCGTCATTTGGAGAGGCCTAAGCTACACAACCCGTGAACGGGCAAGAGGGGACAAGG
Organism: Ferrimicrobium acidiphilum DSM 19497; assembly: GCF_000949255.1. Lineage (NCBI taxonomy): Bacteria > Bacillati > Actinomycetota > Acidimicrobiia > Acidimicrobiales > Acidimicrobiaceae > Ferrimicrobium > Ferrimicrobium acidiphilum. The sequence continues at coordinate 1,581 of NZ_JXUW01000008.1, forward strand.
GGTTCTCCCTGATGTCTTACTTATTGGGTTGATTGGTTCGGGTTACGAACCAAGTGCGCTAGAGAGCTGCGTTGTCACCGGGGTAACAGTGTCTAGTGGTGACCAGTCGGGCTTACCAGCGCTAAGGAGCGCCCTGATTCTAAAGTTTGCAAAGTTTGTCATCCCAAAGGCGATGCGCTTGATCCGCTTAATGAGATTGTTCATCGACTCTGTCGGTCCATTGGTCACAAAGGAGCTGTGCCAGGCCAGGATCTCATCATGCCAGCTTTTCAAGGTTCTCCCAAGTAGTTGGACCTCTGGGGGTCGTTGGTTATCGGTGAAGTCACTGATGAGGGCATCGAGGTGGTCTCTGGCGAGTTTTGGGTCACGATAGGTATAGAGCTCTCGTAAGGACTCCTTGGCTCGCCAGCTGGTAGCTACCTCGTTATCTGGATCTCCAGCCTCAAGGAAGCGAGTAAGTTTATCGTTGGCACCCTCGGTGAGCTTCTCCTTGGCCATATTAAGGAGTCGCCGGATGCGATAGAGCGGATCCCCACCTCTGCCTCTGTGACCAAGGATGTTCTGTTGTACTCGTCTCCTCGTCTCATCAAGGCGAGTGTTGGCGATCTTTATGAGGTGGAATGGATCGGCCACCAGGACAGCGTTGGGTAACGCCTCTTTAAATACCGCTCTATAGGAACCAGCCAGGTCAAGGGTTCCCCACTTGATATCATCACGCCACTCCCTGGGCTGACTAGCTATCCACTTCTTTGGCTCCGCACCTCCTTTACCAGGAACTACATCAAGAAGGGTTGCGCTCATAACGTCCACGATTGAGGTAGACCACTTCTGGGTCCGATAGCGACCCTCGCGATAGAACAGGGTCTCATCTAATCCGAGTGCACGAACCTTACCAAAGCGATTTGGATCCTCAACGAGAGGAGTCCCATAAGCAATGACAGCATCATTGATCGTGTGCCAGTCACAATCGAGTTCTCTGGCTACCGATGACACCGATCGCCCGTCTCTACCAACCACTCGGGTTGCGAATCTAGCTGCCCTATCGGTGAGCTTTAGCCTTGGGGCTGCGATCCTAGTGTCCACATCACTCCATGACGGGGCGATGCAGGTCTCATCCTTGCACACCCACCTGCGTTTGTGCCAGATGAGCCTTACGGGACGGCCAAAGCTTTGTAGATCAATCAGCTCTACTAGTGAGCCTCCCTTGGAATAACTCATCCCATTACAGACTGGGCATTTTGGCCGCTCACCCAGACACTCGATATGGACCCGAAGGGGTGTCTTTGAATCTTCGTCACCCAGATCCTCGACACCAATCAAATTGACGTCCTTTAGACCGAGCAAGATCTCTGCAATGCGGATAGGATTTTGTTCCACAGGGGTCCTCCAGTGATGAGTTGTTACTAATCCCATTCTGGCAGAGCCCCTGTGACCCTCCCAAACTCACCCCTAGTGCGTGGCTATACCCGACTAATTTCCCCACTTAAATCCGAAGTCCCACGAAAACTCTCCAATGCAAGAGTGAATGCAGGGTTGGTGATGGCCTAGAACACAGCGAATAGGTCCGACTTGGGATCATTGACCCCAATTCGGGACCGAAACCAAGAACCCGAGACTACAACCCCCGATTTTGGGAGATTTTAGGACCCCAGCCCTGGATTTTGGAAATGATTCGGACTCACGCTCCTAGCTGCTCTGATGAATACTCATGACCTTTATTTAAGAGCTCAAGAGCCAACTTTGGATCAGGAGGTTCCAGGTTCGAGCCCTGGCCCGCCAGCCACATTTGCCCATTTCAGAGGCCATATTGCTCCAATGACTCCCAGAGTTGATTGATGGAAATGTCACGAATTAAAGTGTGACGCTCTAAAAGAGACCATAAGGGGATTCATTCCCGACTCAAACTTAAGATCAGAAAACTAGGAAAGAAAGGACCCGTCGACAATTAGAAGACGAATTCAAAGAAGACGCAGTCGGACCTATCGAGAGTGGGAACTCCTCGGTAAGGCGGGTAGCCAAAGATCTTGGCATCCAACAGCCGACGCTGTTTAACTGGGTTGACAAAGCCCACAAGGAGCGGTGGGAAGTGGGGGCAACCCCGGATATCACTGCAGAGAACCGTAGGCTTTGCAAAGAGAACGAGCAACTCGCAATGGTGTAAGGAGATCTTAAAACGATTTGTGCCCTTTCTCAGAAATTACTTCAATAAGGGATTTTTAACCCGTACGCCAGGCTATCCCAGTTGGAATCTACTCTGGGTGGTGGTCGGTTATGGGAAAGCAGGAAGAGCACATCACAAATGAGGAGCCTACGAGGCACGTCGGTGGACGTCCCATCCTCTATCGGGTAACGCTCTCTCAGGAGGAGTGAGAGAACCTAATGGCCCTCGTTCGTCAGACAACAGCCACACAGGCTCAGGCTCGCCGAGCCAAGATCGCTTTGTTGGTAGATGAAGGGATGGAGACCAACGTGATTGCCAAAATACCCTCTCTCAACGTAAACAGTAGATAAGTGGAGAAGACGGTTCTCGTTGTGTGGGGTGGGGCCAGATTGGTCGATTGTTTTCAGGGGTGCACATAAATCAATCGAAAGGAGCCAATTCTCGACCCATCAGATATACACTTCAAGCAGTCCGTCTCGCGCCCTCTAGGGGGTGGCACATTTCAGCGAGAACAGGTGGCACATTTCGCAGGAATACGCATCTACGATGTAGAGCAGTACTTTCGTAAACTCTCAGATGGGTGGGCTTGGTGAGACTAGCTATTTTCCCGCCAATGTTTGCGCATTCAATTGCCCTTAGTGATGACTTTTGCCATTACTTGATCTGGTGTACGCAACCAGGCAGAACATGCCATTTCCTCGGCTATCTATGCTGGTTGGCGCTCTCGCATTTCTGGCTGATCACATAGGGTTCGCCACTCCACCTGGCTGCACGACTCGCCATCCATCCAACGATGCTTCCTCAGTCACAAAATTCGTCAAGGATAAAATTTGCGATCAGATTCAATTATGTTCGTATCTGGCGTACTTGATATCAAAAACGTTCGTATACTGTGGAGCAACGGCTTGCGGGAGGGGGGCGGCAGTGGACACCGAACCACGTCAGGAACAAGAAACGATGCCGGCGATTCGGGGCATCGAGGTGCATTCAATCGACTGGATTCCGGAGAGGGAACGCCACGGCAAACTGTGGCATCAAGCACCCTTGTGGTTTCTAGGCAACTTCCAATACTTCACAATCCCAATCGGGTTCATTGGCCCAGCAATGGGCCTCTCACTATGGTGGACTGCGCTCGCTGGACTTCTCGGTATCGTCGTCGGGACGTTCTTCATGGCATTCCATGGATCCCAAGGCCCAAAGCTCGGCCTGCCACAGATGATCCAGTCACGCGCACAATTCGGTTATCGCGGAGTTGTGATCGTCTTGTTTGTCGCACTCTTTACGTACATGGCGTTCAACGTTACCGATCAGGTACTTCTCGCACAGGGCATCTCCGGTGCTTATGGATGGAACCCGACGGCTATCGCACTGGTGACGGTAATAGCCGCTGCACTACTCGCAATTTTTGGACACGACTGGGTTCACAGGATCTTTCGCATCTTGCTCGTCATCTCCTTCCCCTTGGTAACCATCATCACGATTGCTATCATCACAGGCCATGCCGGCGGCTTTGCGCCTAAGACTCATTATGGCTTCAAGCTCACGGCCTTCATGGCAGAGTTCTCAGCAGCTGCTGCTTACAACATCACCTACGCGCCCTACGTCTCGGATTACTCCCGTTACCTGCCCAGTAGGACTAAGAGTCGTTCCGTGATCTTCTCGGTGTTTTTTGGGGCGTCATCATCGGCAATATGGCTAATTGCCCTTGGCGCCTGGCTAGCAATTCATCTGAGTGCGAACGATGGTCTCTTGGGCCTCAAGACGGCAGGGAATAACGTTTTCGGAGGCCTCGGCTCAGTGGCCGCGCTTACATCGGCACTTGCACTACTTGCTACCATGGGGATGAATGCCTATGGAGCCTCACTGACACTCCTGACCGGTATCGACTGCTTTAAGAAGGTCAACCCAACGCGTGCCGCTCGAATCGTCTCCATCCTTGGCCTTGCCATTGTCTGGTACCTGATTGGTGACATGATCACCACAAGTGCTGTCAACACGGTGTTCACAGCACTGACGCTCATGTTGTACCTGTTAGTGCCTTGGACGGCAACGAACTTGATTGACTTCTTCTATGTGCGTCGGGGACACTATGCAATTACGGACCTATTCTCACTTGATGGTATCTATCATCGTTGGAACTGGAGAGGCATCACAGCCTACGCCATTGGTTTTGCCGCCGAGATCCCATTCATGGTCTTGCCGCAGTTGGGCTCACTAAGTTACATTGGACCGGTTGCGAAGCTGCTCAACGACACTGATATCTCGTGGTTGGTGGGTCTTGTGGTCACAGCAATCGCCTATCTACTCATTACTCGCGGCTTTGACCCAAAGACCGAAGAGCAAGCTATCGCCAAGAGTGAAGCGACTCTCAAGGCTGACTTTGGATAGGCCATCAGGGCAATTGTGTCAAAAGGATACCCAATTGGACCACGTCTATTAAAGGCGCGTGAAGCTTCTGGCCTCTCGCTCTCCGATGTCGCAGGCAAGACGGAGCTATCAAAGGGCTTTCTTTCTCGTGTGGAGCGAGGGCTAGTCTCTCCTTCGGTGGACTCACTGATTGCGATTTGCGAAGTCGTTGGTCTCTCCATGGAGGAACTTTTTGCTAAGCCTGCGTATCAGATAACACGTGCATCTGAGCGTCAACGAGCTGTTCTGCCTGGAGAAATGATCATTGACACCCTTCTCACTTCATCAACAGAGAAACACGTGACAGTGATTGAGACGACTGCGGGTCCAACAGGGACAGGTGGTGATGCACTCTATTCGATGCCGACCGAGTGCGAAGTGTGTTACGTCGTATCGGGAAGCATCGAGTTTATTCTCGACGGTGAAGTGCTTCTTCTTGCTTCGGGGGATGCACTTACCTTCAATGGGACAACGCCCCACACATGGTGCAACGTCTCGGCGACCGAAGATGTTCGTATCCTCTGGGTCCTCGCCCCGGCACTACCAAACCCGTGGATAAAGGGGACAATTGTCGGACCCAGAGAAATACCGATTTAAGTCCATAGAGCAGACGGGAAAGAAGTCATCTGATGTCATCGCACTCCATTAATGCGGACTACCCCCTTATCCCGGTAGGTTACGCAGAGCACAGATCGAACTTGACGATCCTGGGTTCAACGAGGTGGAGGTAAAAACAGCAATTGCTGACGTCTGAGGCTCTAATCTTCATGTACTCGACGACGATTGGGACGTTCGCTTCACGATGGTGGTGGGACGTGAAGGCTCAGGGTTGGCCATACCAGCTAGATGTGCAATTTTCGCAAATTCATCACACGGACGCCCAACATGTGTTACTGTAACATTCGTTAGTGCGCATACACTAATGCAGGCTCCGACCGGTGCCGGGTCGGAGTGCCGTGTTGCAAAGGGGGGATCAGTGGCGTATGAACCGTCTAAAACTCTAGATTGTACTGGGCTCCAGTGCCCGCTACCGGTCATAAAAACTTCACAGGCCATCAAGACACTAGAGATTGGTGACGTGCTTGAACTTCTGGCTACCGATCCTGGTGTTGAGCCCGACATGAACGCGTGGACCACCAGGACGGGCAATCAACTCTTGGAGATCACAAAGGATGGCGACGTCTTTCATGTGTTGATCAAGCGTGCTCGCTGACGGTGCATTCTTCCAGTGCGAGATCTACCGTCGAGACAGAGTGGGCATTGTAGGCCCCTGAGCAGAAAAGGAACACGCGATGTGGAGTGGTGAATTCGAAGGCAAGGTTCTCTATGTGCAAACTCATGGGGAGAATGACCCCGGCCGTTGCGCTACCCCTTTCTTTCTAGCGGCGTCAGCGGCGGCCATGGAGGTCGAAGTGGGAATCTACTTCACGATGTATGGCCCGCAGCTGTTGAAGAGGACTGTGGTGGACAAGATCGGTCCGAAGGGTGATCGTGGCCAGCGACTCTCCTATTTCATAAAACAGGCTACCGACCTCGGTGTGAGACTTTGGGTGTGTCAACCCTCCTTGGATCTCAACGACCTTACGATTGAGGACCTGATCGAAGGTGTGGACATGATTGGTGGTGCTGCATTCAACGATCTCGCGATGAATGCTGATGCGGTGGTCTCGTTCTGATGCCAGCGACTACCAAGGATCCCTATCTGAAGCGTGATCATGTTGCAGGGTACGACGATGTGGATCGTCAGACGAAAGAGCGTTTGATCTCGAAAGTGATGGTCGACTCTCGTTTCGGAGACTATCTCTACGGATGTTACGAGTGTGGGATCTGCGTGGCCGCATGTCCTTCTGCACGTTTTTATGATTTCTCCCCGCGCAGAATAGCGCAGGCAGCTGCGCGAAGAGACGTTGATTTAATGTTCCAGCAGATGCAAGAGGATATTTGGGAGTGTTCGCAGTGCTTCTCATGTCTTCGGTGTCCAAGAGGGAATAATCCAGGGGGGATAATTACTATTATGCGAGAGGTTGCCGTAAAAGAGGGGCTCCATTCGGCTAAGGATGCCCTCGCCGGGTATTCCCGTATCATCTATAAGATCATGTCAACTGGGACCCAGGTGTCACCAGATATGCTTCAGCCAGACGCATTCCCGGATTGGGGTCCCGAAGTTAAGGACGTCTCGGAAAATCTTGATCTATGGCGTAGAATGCTGCCACCTGAGACGATGCACACCACGACAACGGGTTGGAAAGTTGCCGATAGAACCCTGGTCGAGCTTTATGTAATTTGGCTCGATACTGGAGCACTCGACATGATTGCACAGGTAGATCAAGGAATTCATATGATTCTAGAGGAGATTATGGAAGAGAAATTGGAAGAGGAAGGAATTGAGATATGACTGACACTGCAATATCGGTGATTATTGGAAAGAAGGAGAAGTTCGAGCGGATACCAGATCGGCGCTCGGAGGATTTTCATGATCGCCTTTTCGAACTGGAAGCTGATGGTGAGCTAGTAGTTCAGAGGATAACTGGCGATTTTGTTGAGGTTCCAACGAAGTATGGCATCATAAAGAAGATCCAGAAATCCAACCTATGGCACCACAAGTCCTGTGGCCAATGTGGTCATATTCCGGGATACTCAACATCTATTTTCTGGATCATGCGAAAACTAGGATATGAGTACGTAGATCCTGAAGACCAGACATCATGTACAGCCTGGAATTATTACGCGTCCGCGACGTCGAATCAGGCCGCTCAAGCAGCTGTTGCGGTGAGAAATTTCGCAGCGGCGTACGAGACTGGCAACTTCCCTCTCATTCATTGTGGCACGTCGTACGGTCATTACAAGGAAGTGAGGGCCGAGTTGCTTCATGATGCCGCTTTGCGCCAGCAGGTTACCAAGGTTCTTAGTAGGCTTGGTAAGCGCCTGGTGTTGCCCGAGGAGATCGTGCACTACTCGGAGTGGCTCTATGCCGTACGAGATGAAATCAGTGCAAGGGCGGTCCGTGACGTGTCGGGCATTGCCGTCACTGTCCACCCCGCCTGTCACTACTACAAGCTCGTTGAGGGTGACGCGATCTTCGACCCGGATGTCTATCACGGGCAACGCACTGCGGCGGTGAGTGGGCTGGTGTTGGCACTCGGGGCTGATCTCAGAAATTACTCGACCTTCTTCGATTGCTGCGGGTTCGGCTTTCGGCACATCCTTGTCCAGAGGGACTTTACGCGCTCTTTCTCGACGCTGAGGAAGATAGAAGTGATGAAAGAGGAGGCCGACCCAGACGTCGTCCTCACCCATGACACCGGTTGTGTCACTGCCCTTGATAAGAGTCAGTTCGCTGCAGAGGCCCACGATCGTAATGTTGGCGTTCCGGTGATGAGTGAGGCTCAGTTCGCGGCGCTGGCGATGGGAGCCCATCCCTTCAAGGTGGCTCAGCTCCATTGGCATTCCACCAACTATCGTCCGCTGCTTGAGAAGATGGGGATCGACTGGCGGGCGGCTTGGGCTGAGTTCCAAGAGGACGCCGAGCGGTTGAAGAGTGGGGGGCAAGAGTTCCTCACTTGGGCAGATGTCGACGCATAGGGATTGAGGAGCGAGTAATGCAGGAGAGAGTGGTGGTCATTGGCGGCGGACCGGCCGGAATTTCGGCGGCCATTGCGGCCGCGGAATTAGGGGCGCCGGTCACCGTTGTAGAGAAGAATGCCTACTTGGGTGGACGTCCGATCGAGGAGAATTATGCTTCGTTGACGCCATATCTGGAGAGCGCCGAGGAGGTCATGGGGAGGTTGATTGAGCAGCTGATTGCCTTTGACAATGTGGAGGTACTCACAAGTTCGGAGGTGATCGGAAAGTCGGGAGATGCAGGGGCATTCGAGTTAGATGTTCTTACGGGATCCACGGTATCAAAGCTCACGGCGAACTCGATCGTCATAGCGACTGGCTTCACCCATTTCGATCCCGGTCGCGAAACCCAGCTTTATGGATACTACGAGTTTGATGACGTCCTTGCTCTCCAGGATCTTGAGGCAATGCTGAAGGAAGGCAATGTCGTGCGTCCCTCGAACGGGGAGACACCACAGCGCATCTGTTTTGTCCAGTGTGTAGGGTCCCGCGATAGACAGATCGGGAATGAATACTGCTCCAAAGTCTGCTGTGGGGTCGCGTCCAAGGAGGCAATAGAGGTCAAGCTTGCGATCCCCTCGGCCGAGGTATTCATCTTCTACATAGACATGCGGATGTATGGCTATTGGGAGAGTCAAATCTACTGGCCGGCCCAGGAAAAGCACCATGTTCAATACGTCAAGGGCATCATCACTGAGGTGCTCCCGAAGGACGGCAAGTTACTTGTGCGGGGAGAGGACACCACCATGGGTCGACCGATGGAGGTGCTGATGGACATGGTGGTCCTTTCGGTTGGGATGGAGGCCTCACCTGGGACGAGGAGAATGGCCGCTCTTCTCGGTGTTCAACAGAACAAGTATGGATTCGTAGAGGCGGTTCATTCGCCCCTGGACACCGTCTCCACCTCGGTAAACGGCATCTATGCAGTCGGTGCTGCGCTCGGCCCTAGCGACCTTGAGGATTGCGCTTCGACCGGTGGTTTGGCGGCAGCTAAGGCAGTACGTGACCTTCACGCGCTTGTCTAGGTAGTGGAGAATGATACAGGTCCAGCTAGCCGATATCGAGGCGGCACGAGAGTTTTCGACGATGATATCGATGCAGGTTTCGATGGAGAGTCAGTTGGCGTTAGAGCGAAGATTGGCGGTTCGTCGGGAATATGTCCTCGATCTTGCAGACAGGGTAGATCTTGCACCAGCTGCATTGAACGAGTTATTGGGCCTATTCTTTGCGGTGCGTCGACATCGCAGGGAGATCCTGGCTGAGGCTGATCGCGAGATCCTCGTAGCGGGAATCCGGATGGCGTGCTCTGGCGAAGGGGCTCATCAGGTTTATGAGACGATCACGGAATGCGGATTTCATGACCACGGACTTTTGCGCGACCTAGCATCAGAGGTGCTTCATTGCGCTGACCCGCAGTTGCATCCCCTCTGGCGCAGATGGGTACTCGATCCCGTACAGGAGACGGGTGCGTTGGCACTGATTGTTGAGGATCCGACCGACCTCTATGGCTCCAACGACGGTGCGACCTACGATCGAGTTCGATTTGCCACCGAGTTTCTCCTCCAGACGCTTGGCGCTGCGTCGCTTCTCGTTGGGCCGGAGGGTAGTCCTTATGCCTTTGACGTGTTCCTTGCTGGTATTTACGGGGTCTATTCCTCGACGATGATCAAGATGCGCATGACCAAGGAGTTCAATAGCTTGCTACCAGATTTGGGTGAATTTATGGGACGCATTCTCGGAGTGAAGGGGGAGTTGGATGCCGATAGGGGGTAGCAAGCAGCCGCCAGTGATAACCGAGCTGGAGGAGGCCATCGTGGTCTCGCAGCTCTCGGGACGGGAGTGGGATGTCTCTGGGTCAACGTCAAGAATGCTCGGATCAAGAGTGCTGACCGACTACAGCTCAGCTGGCTTTGCCAAGATTGCTGCACTTGAAGGAGGAGAGTCTCTTGAGTTTTGCTATGGGTGTGGAAAGTGCGTTCCGGTTTGCCCAGTGGACCTCGTATCTGAGTACGGACCGAGAAAGATCCACCGTGGAGTGCAGACAGGATTGGACCTCTTCCGGGCTGATGAGCTTTGGATGTGTACGACCTGTGGCAATTGCCTCCGAGTGTGTCCAAAGCAGGTCAACATGATCGAAGTCATGCCGGCGGTTCGAGAGGTTGCCATGGCTGACGGTACTATACCCGAAGAACTGCAGCAGGTTATGGAGAAGACCTTTCGCTATGGTAATGCGTTGGGGGAGAATCCGCGGCGACGGCACGCATGGACGAGGGGCGCTGATGTCGAGGTGCGCGTTCTGGCGAACGATCCACGCCCGGTAGACGTGCTTTTCTACGTGGAGGACTACTGGAGCTATCATCCGAGAGGGCAGCAAGCAGCCCAAGCTTTCGCGCGTATTCTTGCCAGCCTGGATGTGGATTTTGCGATCTTGGGTGCCGAGGAGAAGACGTTGGGGGATTCGCAACGTTTGGCGGGCGAGAAGGGACTGTTCGAGGCGCTGATGGAGGAGGTCGTAGAGGTGCTCTCCAAGTATCAGTTCAAACGGATTGTCACTCCAGACCCCCATGGCTTCAACGCGCTGCGGAAAGTCTATCCCAAGCATGGACACAACTTTGAGGCATTGCACTATTCGCAGTTGTTGGCTTCGATGGTAGATCGTATGGAGTTTCAAGGAAGACTTGATGCCAAGGTCACGTTCCACGATCCGTGTTATCTCGGACGCCACAATGGGGAGTATGAGGCGCCGCGCAAGTTGTTGGAGGCGATCCCGGGTGTTGATCTCTTGGAGATGGGCCGGTGCCGTGAGAACTCCTATTGCTGTGGCGGTGGAGGAGGAGGTATGTGGCTCGATGGATTTAATTCGAATCACGTGTCGGAGCGGCTTTCGGAACGCCGAGTTCGAGAGGCTGCGGATACCGGTGCGGATATTCTCGCCGTCGCTTGCCCGTATGAGGTATCGCGGTTTGAGGACGCAGCCAAGTCGACTGGCAACGAACACTTGCGAGTCATGGATATTGCCGAGATGCTGGATATAGCAATGCGTGCACAGGACTGGAGGAGTTGAGATGCACATCGTCGTGGCCATGCGCCAACTGGCAGATCTCGTCGAAGAGCTAGAAGTCGACGGACAGGGTACCGATATCGATCGCGACTTTGTGAAGTTCGTATCGAACGAGTGGGATGAGGCGGCCTTGGAGGAAGCCCTGACTATTAAGGATGAGAGCGGTGCTGCCATCACCGTTGTTGCCCTAGATGAGCCGGATGTCGATCAGACGTTGTATGCGGCATTGGCTAAGGGTGCTGATCGTGCCGTGAAGTTAACGGGCAATGACCCTTTCAGCTGGATTAGGACACGTGAGCGGGCACAGCGACTCGCATCCTTCATCGCGCAGGAGACCTTCGATCTTGTGCTCACAGGTGTTCAAGCCGCTGATGACCTGGACGGACAGCTCGCTGGCGTTCTTGGATCGCTGCTCGATGTGCCTCACGCCGCGGTGGTGGTGGGGGTCGAATCGACGGGCTCATCGCTTCGGATTGCTCAGGAGCTAGGTGGTGGCTTGGTTGGAGTGAGCGAATTGCAGCTTCCTTCCGTGCTGGGCATCCAGGCTGCCAGACAAGCTCCTCGCTATGCGTCGATCACCAGAATCAGGCAGGCGATGCAGACACAGAAAATCGAGGAGCAAGAGGTGACGCTCGACACTCCAGTGACTCAGGTGAAGGTGCGGAGACTTTATCCACCCGAGAAGCAAGGTAGCGCCACCATGTTCAATGGTTCCGCGAAGGATGTGGCGGCGGAGATTGTAGCCATTTTGCGGTCAAAGGGTCTCGTGCAGGCCTAGCTATATGGAGATGAGGAGCATTAGATGACGGTAGCTGTTTTGGTGATCGCGGAGCGAGTAACTGGGGAACACCCTGATGTGACCTTTGAGCTTTTGGGGAAGGGCCGAGAGCTTGCGGATGAGCTTTCGGGTGAACTCGGTGTAATCGTAGCCAATGACATAGGCCAGGAGGCGACATTCGGTGTTGCCGATGCTCTCTACTTGGTTGAGGGCATGGAGGCCGGATACAGTGCACCACAATGGGAGATGGCGATCGGTGCGGTAATTGAGAGTGTCTCACCGCAGGTGATTTTGGTAAGTACTGGAACAGTAGGTATTGATCTGGGGGGAGCGTTGGCAACGAGATTCAATACTCCAATCGCCTCTTACGTTCTCGATGCTGTGATGCAAGATGGTTGCCTGGTGGTCACTTCGCAACTCTACGGTGGAAAATTGCTATCAGAGGGTGAAATCGATACCTTTCCTGCCTTCGTTTCGGTGCTGCCCGGTTCTCTATCTGCCGATAAGGGTAGGGCGGTGGGGAGTCCAAGAGTAGAGCGTTTTAACATTAGCGACCAGTTGGCAACTGTCAAGGGAAGAGGGGTAGAGCTTCGCGAACCTGATAGCAGTGGCGTCGACATTACTGCGGCGCCGCTGCTCGTATCTGTAGGGCGAGGCATTGGTTCGAAGGAGAACCTGGAGTTGGTGGCTGAACTCGCAGAGGCGATGAAGGCTCCACTTTCGGCCTCACGTCCGGTGATTGATCAGGGTTGGTTGCCTAAGCCACACCAAGTAGGCAAATCCGGAAAGAAGGTAAGGCCCGCGGTGTATCTGGCCTTTGGCATATCTGGCGCGCCTGAACATCTTGAAGGTATGCGCAATGCAGAGACGATCATCGCGTGCAATACAGATCCGAATGCGCCGATCTTTGAGATCGCCCATTATGGGACGACCCTGGACCTGTTCGACCTGGTTCCTGAGTTGACCGATATCGTCGGAGGCTAAGGATGCTGTTCGCCATCGTAGAGACGAGGAAAATCTTCGGTGGAGAGACCGAGGTCGCAAAGATCGTTTTCTATGTCTTGGCCCTGATCACCTTGGCAATCTTCTTTGCAGGGTTCATAAAGCGGTTTCTGACCTATAATCACGGGAGGCGATTGTCCGACTTTGCCTGGCTCAGGAGGCGTGATCCTCATGATATTCAGGATGTATCGGAGCGGCCGACGGTGCCCAGTTCGTTGGTTACGATCGCGACAAATCGGACGATCATGAAGGCGAAGCGGAAGGTGGGAGTGAGTCACCTTCTTCTTTTCTGGGGATTCATCGGACTTTTCATTGCGACATCGATCCTGAGTCTCGACTACGACGTGTTGGGGAACGCGTCGCGGATCATTACCGGGCACACTTACAGTTTCTTTCAAGGCCCCTTCTACCTCGCCTACAATGCAGTTTTCGATCTTGCCGGTCTCTTGGCGCTGGTGGGAATGGTCATGCTCGCGCTTCGGCGTTGGTTCTCGAAAGAGCCTCAGCTCGATTACTCAAGGGCCCAACAGCCAGAGAGTGGTTACTCTAGAGTCAAGATCGTGATTGGAGATCACATCTTCGTGACTGGCCTTCTGTTGATTCTCATTACGGGTCTGCTGATCCAGGGGCTAAGGATCGACGGCGAGAGGTTTCCCAGCTTTGAACAGTGGACCTGGCTGGGTTATTTGATCGCCAAGGGGCTGGCAGTGTTGGGGATTAGTTCTGCCGGTGCAAGAGCGATTCATGCATGGTTGTGGTGGGTACATGTGGGGCTTGCATTGGCGTTTGTCGCCTATATTCCCTGGTCGAAGGCTTGGCATATCCTGGCCTCGCCGACCAACCTCACTGTCAGGGATTTCTCGACTATCAGGCGTATTCCTCCTCCGCCAGAGAACAAGACCGGTTACAGTTCAGTTGATGACCTCACACCAAAGGAACTCCTAGGTCTCGATTCCTGTACGAAATGTGGACGTTGTCATGTTGTGTGCCCAGCTAGAACAGCTGGTGCTCCGCTTTCGCCGAGGGATCTGATTCTCGATTTGCGCCAATGGGCAGATAGCAAGCATCACATTCCGCTCCTGCTCGATACCGAGACCAGGCCGTCCCCCACCGGTCCGATGGCAGATGGTGGCTCCCTTGCTGGAGAGGTGATTGTTGCTCAAACGCTCTGGTCTTGCACGACGTGTATGGCTTGTGTTGAAGTCTGCCCCGTCGGCATCGAGCATGTGCCTACCATCATCCAGCTACGCCGATCCTTGGTCGACCAGGGAGAGATGGATCCGACCCTACAGACAGCTCTCCAGAATATCGCTACGCAGGGGAACTCTTTCGGGAAGAGTGCGCGTATGCGGGCGCGATGGACGAAGGGACTGGATTTCCCTATCGCGGATGCTCGTACGGAGCACGTCGAGTACCTATGGTTTCTTGGAGATTTTGCCTCATTCGATGAGCGGTTAATGGACATATCACGTACGCTTGCCAAAGTGTTGAACGCGAGTGATATCTCCTTTGGCATCCTCTTTGAGGAGGAGCGGAATGCGGGTAACGATGTCCGGCGAGTTGGAGAGGAGGGGCTTTTCGAACTACTGGTGGAGCAGAACATGGCCGCCTTCTCCAAGGCTTCGTTTGAGAAGATTTTTACCACTGACCCTCATAGCTTTAATACTTTGCGTAACGAGTATCCTGCGTTCGGACTCGAGAAGCCCGTCCTGCACTATTCCGAACTCTTGGCTAACCTGCTCTTTACAGGGAGAGTTGCTCCAAGCAACTTAATGCGTACCGTAACCTACCATGACCCGTGTTATCTGGGTAGGTACAATCGGATCTTCGATGCGCCTCGCGCAGTTATCAGTGCGCTTGGGTGTGAACTCGTTGAAATGCCGCGGCATGGAGTTAACTCCTTCTGTTGCGGTGCGGGAGGTGGAAGAATCTGGATGGATGACTCGGCTCTTGAAGAGCGTCCGTCTGTGAACCGTATCAAGGAGGCCTCGAATTTGGACGTCGACTATTTCGTGGTTGCGTGCCCAAAGGATTATGCGATGTTTACCGATGCGGTGAAGACTGTGGGTATCGAGAACAAGCTCAAGGTGATTGATATTGTTGAACTGTTTGCTGAAGCCACACTTTCGAACGAACTGGTAGACGTCTGATGCACTGTCCTGCATGTGAGGCGATGCAAGTCGGTTATGAGGCGATGCACCGCCATCTCATTGAAACACACTCAGCGCTGGTTGAGATCATAGCCACGGGGAGCAGGCCGTCCTATTGTGTGAAATGTCCACTTTGCGATGATGTGTATCGTCAAGCGATCAAGCGAGGTCACCCGGATGCTGGCTTCGTGCAGGAGTTCGAGTTGGACATCAGATTGGTAGGAATGGACATTCTTGTACAGCATCTGATCGGAGAACATCCGATTGAGATCGGATATCCCAGAGGAGAGGGGCCACATGAGTAAGGCAAACGGTTGCGACCTGCCGGAGGATCTGTACTATTTGATCGAGAAGCATGTCTGGGCTCGACCTGATGGTGATGAGGTGATCATTGGGCTTACTGATGTTGCCCAGAATATGGCCAAGACTATCATCTCAGTGTCGCTTAAGGCGGCTGCAAAGCCGATCAAGCGAGGCCGCAGCCTCGCAACCGTCGAAAGCGGAAAATGGGTCGGCCCCGTTCCTTGCCCTGTCGAGGGTGAGGTGATTTCGGTGAATGAACGGCTCATGACCAGCCCTGGCCTGTTGAACTCGGATCCATATGGGGAGGGTTGGGTCGCAAGAGTGCGGCCCAATGATTGGAGCAGCGACGTTACAGAGTTGGTAACCGGAGCCGATGGAGTAGGAGCCTATCGGGAGTTTTTGGATGCCGAGGGGATCGTCTGTAGCGACTAATTATGGAGACTTGGGCTGGGTGCGCACTTCCTACTGATCGTTTTTATGACCTGGTGGCCGATGTGTGGGTGAAGATCGAGGATTCTGTTGCGCGAGTCGGCATGACCGATGTTGCGCAGACTCGGATGGGGCGGCTCGTCCAACTCAGCTGGAAGAGTCCTGGTCGCAGGGTTGAGCGGGGAAGGCCGTTGGCGGTCTTGGAAAGCGCAAAGTGGGTTGGCCCTATGATTTCGCCACTGACCGGGGTGATACGAGAGAATAACAGAGTCTCTTTCGACGCGGACGTGGCTGTGGCGAATAGAGATCCATACGAGCTTGGTTGGTTCTATGTCATAGAGTATTCGGGTGATGCAGAACTATCGGAGCTCGTCAGTGGAGATGCGGCCGTAGAGTACTATCGCGAACTCATTGACCGCGAAGGAATTCAGTGCTTTCGGTGCGCTGAATAGTAGGAGATAGGGGGAATGATGTCGAGTGATCAGACAAAGAAAATGGCCATGATCTGCTGGAGCAGTGATTTAGATCGGGTATGGCCAGTTTTGATTTTGGCTACTACCGCCGCTGCATCAGGTCTTGAGGTTGATGTATTCTTTACTTTCTGGGGCTTGAGAGTGATACAGAAGAATGACGTGCGGGTAACAGGTGATAACTGGATGCAAAAAGCCGAGTCGCTTGTAGATCCAGGGGGCACGAATCGCCTGAAGTTAGGAAAGATTAACTTCGCTGGTATGGGCACCAAGATGATTCGAACGCTGGCGACAGATCACAAAGTGGCCTCGCCTACGGAGCTGTTAGAGATGGCGGTTGATTTAGATGTCAGACTGCATCCGTGCCAGATGACCATGGATCTGTATGGGCTGACTAAGGATGATTTTATCGAAGGGATTCAACCTCCAATAGGTGCGGCTAGTTTCATCAATATGGCTGTAGAAGCCGATATCAGCATGTTGATTTGATGATGGTCGCAGTCGCTTGGTGTTAGTTTTCGCGAGAGATGATGACAAGGCTGGCGCAGCAGGCGTAAGGCGTGCAATTAGTCAGAGGGAACTTCGGTTAGTGGATGACCCCGAGTTGGCCGATGTGATTCTGGTTGAGATGTCGGATGAGTCCGATCTGCTCGAACTCAGGAGGCTGCGGTCTACAAACTCGCGCGCTATTCTCATCGCGCATACTATGTCGCAGGATCGTGAACTATGGCAGGGAGCTGAACGTGCAGGTGCCGACAGAGTAGAGAGTTCGGGCGGATTGGCGGTATTGTTGCGTCGTCTTGACAAAGGCATTCGGTCAGGGTCGAACCGGGAACGCCTGATTCCGCTGTGTGCCACCGCAGATGTTGCCGGACGTCTCGGTATCATTGCAAGCGTTGAGCATGATCTCGGCGAGCTGCTGCTAGTGAAGGGACAGGGGATGCCGGTATGTCTAGTTGGTCCATGCCCACATGCAGGAGCGCCGCTCGGATCGGCTCTGGTCGAAGATGGAGTGCTTACTTGCCCTGCTCACGGTAGTCAGTTCCTCGCCGTAAGTGGCGAACGTGTGAGAGGACCTGCAGACTGCGGATTGACGGAGCTGCGAGTAGTCGAGGAGTCCGGTCGCTATTGGGCTGTCAGCCCAGCCGTCTCTTAATTAAGCAGGACTCACCCGATGGAGGAGTCACGACCGCAGCGAGCTAGGAAGCCTCTGTGTCGGGGGTTGGATCAACGTAGGTGGCGAACAGGCGTTGCTTGTGACCGACTTCGTCGTGCATGACCTCTCTCAGGGTTGCGATCACGGTGAGAATCTGTTGGTGTGAGAGCGAGTAGGTCACGGAGGTTCCCTCACGAGTCGCCTTGACCAGACCCCGATCTCTCAAAATGGCGAGGTGTTGGGAGATATTCGCTTGTGGAGATCCGATCTCCTCGACGAGGTCTGATACGGTGTGCGGCCTTTCCCCTAGCAGCGTCAAGATGAGGAGGCGTTTTGGCTCATTGAGTGCTTTGCACATTACGGATACGAGTAGTTCGTACTCTTTCCTCAGCTCTTCTAGATTCTCCATTGCCCTCAGGCTAGTGGTTGTGCCACCCGGAAAAGTCCGATTGGTTTGGCAACCCGAAAGGGCCCAATTGTGTGGCATCTCGGATCGATATGCGATTTAGCACGGTGCCTAGACGAGAGGAGTGCAAGCCATAGGCCATAATGAAGGACTACGCCTCGTCGGTGTGCTACCGTGAACTGGCGAGTTCTGTAGCTATCATCTCAAGGGGAGCAAACATATCGCTGGCCGAGACACCTGGAGACTGTTGAACTAGGGTACGGAAGATGGTCTCCCATTCTGAACGGAGTTCTGCATCCAAGCGTCGTCCGAGGAGCGCATTCGCTAGTGAGACTGGTGCATCAAGTGGGTAGATGGTGAAGTCACCTTCCAACGTGGCATCGATAATGTTGTCGTCAGCTAGGAAAACAACCCACCTAATCAGGCCACCGCTGGACTTGAACGCCGCATGATGCATTGCTACGCCTTGTTGAATCTTCACGCCCGCAACTCGTCGGCCGCCTCCACCGTACGTCCACTGATCGCTTGCAAGGAGGCTCTCCGTGCTTGCCAACTGCTCTTTCTCTAACGGACTGAGATTATCGAAGTAGATTTCGCGCTGCAGCCGAGCCTCCACCTGCTCGAGGTAGGTATCCACGATCGGTTCCTGTCGTGATGGTGATCCTAATTCACGGGCGATGGACGTGACATACTCCGTCAGGTTTTGGTAAAGTTTGTCGCGCATTTTTAACGTCTCCACCTTCAGAACAGATGCCATGGTAGCCAGATCAATATCGAAGATGAAACTAGAGACCAGGAGCTCAGCTTCACCAATGCGAGCAGCTCCACAGCCACCGATCTTGCGACCCCTCACCTGTATGTCATTCACCGGTCGCATCTCTGCGGGTATGCCAATATTTTGATAGGTCGAGACGATCGGTTCGATGAATAGTCGATATCGTGCTTCTATCGAGACAGGTAGCGAATTGGGTGAAAATATCCACTGCAGGAAGACTTGGTTTGCGTCCAAGTAGACCGCACCGCCACCAACTTGACGCCGGATAAGTTGGAGGCCGAATCGAGAGAGTTCCTCTAGGTCGAGCTCGCGCTGTGGATCTTGATGGTAACCGATACAAATGTAGGGTTCCGTTGGGCGAACGAGACAAATCGTGTCGGGGCTGTCTTCCGTAAAGCACTCTGCGATGGCGTGATATATCGCCTGGGATCGGAGTGGAGAGAGGTCGAAGGCCTGTATTATGCGGATAGGGCTAGCAGAATTCATTCACCTATAGTACCACCGTTAATCGGTAAGAAACAGGACAAAATGGATGTAGCTGTCGAGCATATTGCCTCTGTGGTAGCTGGGGTGATGGGGAAAGAATCCCCGTTTGTGTTTAAAACTCAAGGTATCTAATGTGCCTTGGGGTGTGTTGTAGAAGCGGCGTACGATATTGTTTGAACGCGTGCTGTGGTAGAGAACTGGATGATTTTAGGAGCATCATTTCTAGTATGGCCTACCTCACTCGACGACACCTCAGATCGAAGAATCGCTAGCGTTAATAGGTGTGTCTAACGAGCCTCTCTGCATTAATGAGCGCAATCGGTTGGATGCTGCAATGTGTCCAGCGAGTGAGTATTCTACACCTAGCCAGCATGTTGTCGAGCATTGCGCCAAGTCGAATCCGGTAAAGACTGGCCGGCATCGCTGGGTCGCACTGGTCATCTCACGGGGTTGTATTTAGGTGCAGGTGCGTGAGCAATGATGGCGATACTGGCTGCGGTGACATCTTTCTTCTTGGCTGCTGCGAGGATGTGACATTGCTGCGTTTCCCATCGAAGGACTGGTCTTATACCCACCAAGGCTCTGAGTAGGCGTTCATTGTTTCGGAGGAAAGCTTCGTCATAATCGACCCTGGTAGTCCACCAGAAGGGCATGTGCTGTGAATGCTAAAGGAGGTGACGACGTGCGAACGTCGTCACCAACGAAGCAAGGCCGTACAGAAGATGGAGGAAGGAGCAGATACTATGCTCCCTGGCCCTCTGGTGCCAACTCTGCGAGGGAGGGGTGCCAAACCACTGCAAGGAGCGTCTGTTAAGAGCAGGGGTCTTGGTGTGCTGTGAATGCTAATCACAAGTCGACCTTCTAGGTCGCTGGCCAAGCAATGCGATATGGAAGATGGAGGAAGGAGCTTTAGCTCTCTGGCCCTCCGATATCAACTTACGAGCAAGGGATGTCGAACCGGCACAAGCTGCGTTGGTAACGTGCCAGGGTAGTGAGCGTTGTGTTAAAGGGCGGAGATACCTCCGTCATGTAAGTACTACGCATATGAGCGATAGCGAACCATCCGATGACGCGTCGAAATTCTTAATGAAGACATCAAAACCGAGGGTTGCAGGACTACCCCGGGATAAGTCTGGCGGGTTTTCTCGTTCTGGCCAGGCGGTGTTCGGTGTATAGGTGGCATGAGCGTAGTGCAGGCTTTCATATTGAACTCAGGAACCAGTCGTGTAGTTGTCCCTTTGGAAACAGCGAGCGCGGGAATACGCCGAGGTCAAATGCCGAAGGCGAGAGTACCAGATATTACGCACCAGGGCGTAGTAGCGATGAAGGGGCTGTAATGGCCCCAGAGCAAAGGCCGCAGGCGAACGGGCAGTGATGGACTAGCCAACCTAGCCATGGGAATGAGCCAACACGAAGCAGCTGCGAGCAGGAAGCTGGATGAATCGAGAGGTTCACGTCCGGTTTGACGGGAGTGGGAGGGGGAAGCTCCCTCCCGCCACCCTGCTGCTGAGCATCGGAGGTGGGTGTAACTTTGCAACCGGCTCGATCTCTAAGCGGTTATGAGCTGCAGGAGAAAGTGCTTAGCCACCATTGGCTCCATGGATCAACTCAATCATCGCTCTGATGAAATTGACGACCGCTGTGGTGCCCTCCCAGGCTTTCGAAGAATACCAGGGTTCCATCGAGTAGATTATGGCTCCAAAGGAAGAGATCGTAGGTGGTAGTCGCGGTGCAGACGTACTGGATCAAGGTTGAGGACATCGATGTGAAATTGGTTTTCAAACACATCAAGCACCTCCATATTGGCGTCTATCCACCACGTGGTGAGGTGAGAGTCTCGGTGCCATTCGGTTTCCAAGAGGAGTATGTTCGACAAGCAGTGCGGAGTCGTCTGCCTTGGATCTACAAACATAGCGAACGCTTTCAACGTGCGGCGAGTCAGAATATGCAGAAGATGGTGAGTGGTGAGTTCCACTACGTGTGGGGTCGACGTTGTCAGCTTTCGGTAACTGAACAGCCGGGTCATGCCCTCGTTACGCTTGAGGACGATCGTCTAGATATGCGCGTACCGCCGGGAAGCACATCGGATCGTGTTCGGCATTACCTGGATGCATGGTATCGCACCGAACTCAAGAATGCGATACCTGGCGTACTTCGTGCATGGGAACCGATAGTCGGCGCACGCGCCTCCGACTGGGGAATTCGGCGTATGAAGACTCTTTGGGGTTCATGCAATGCGAGCAGCGGCCGGATCACCATCAATCTAGAGTTGGCTAAAAAGCATCCGGAGAGCCTTGATTGTGTTGTGGTCCATGAGCTTGTCCACCTGCTAGAACGCGGACACGGGCCACGATTCAAGGCACGCATGGATCGGGCTATGCCAGATTGGCGGGCGCGGCAGCATCGGCTCAGTCAGTCGGTGTCATCCCCCGGCCTTTGGACCCCGTCTTAGCGCATCGGTTTGCCAGGATGAATGTTGTCAATGAGGGCCCTCGATTGCTGGGTGCGAGTAGACGTTGGAAGACTCTTTGAGCATTGCCCACTTCGTGTGTGAGATGGGCTGACCGGTTGGCCGACTGGAGTAGAGTGCCTGCTATGAGAGTAGCCGTCTGTCAGCTAGATTTAGCAGTAGGTGACCTGCAAGGGAACCGAGCGAGCGGAGTTCAGGCTATCGTCGCCGCTGCGGAGTCGGGTGCTGATCTTGTTCTACTTCCGGAGCTAAGTGACAGCGGTTATGTGTTCTCCTCGTTGGCTGAAGCCCGGAGTTGTGCGAGTCCGAGCCGCGGAAATCCCACCCTTGGTGAATGGCACGATCTCGCCAGCCAGCATGACCTAGCTATTATCGGCGGCTTCTGTGAACTGGGTGAGGATGGGAAGCTCTATAACTCAGCGGCCTGCGTCGATCCTACCGGCGTCCGGCTCATCTATCGTAAGATGCATCTTTGGGATCACGAGAGCGAGTTCTTCTCGGTGGGTAGTCAGCTCTCGCCGATCTGTGAACTTATGGGTGCGAAGGTTGCAGTTGCCATCTGTTACGATCTTGAGTTTCCGGAGCTAGTTCGGCTTCTCGCGTTGCAAGGCGTTGAGCTGCTCGCGGTCCCGACTAATTGGCCAGCGACGGTGGCGCCGACCGATGAGCGTCCTATTGAGCTTATCAAGGCGCAGGCGAGTGCAGCCACGAACGGGATTTGGATAGCGATCGCGGATCGAGGAATGACGGAACGTGGCGTAGACTGGACAGGTTGCTCCACTGTTATTGCACCTGATGGATATCCAGTGATTACACCATTGTCGGCTGAGCAGACTGGAATTGCTGTGACCGATATCGAGCCGTCGAGAGCAAGCGACAAGTCGGTGACGGCGCGTAATGATCTCATTCGCGATCGCCGAGAGGACGTGTACCGGGTGGTTGTTCAAGTCGACCCACCTCAACCAAACGGATTCAACTGCGAGACTACGTTGGAGAGTTTCTTAGACCAACGATGAGATCGTTGTATGACCACTCATTCAGCGTGTTGGTCAGGAGGCGGTAGTGGGATGTGCCGCTGCGAGATCGGCTTGAAAGGTCGAGAGTGGAATGACGCCACTGGTTGGTGCGGTGATGGTCGGGAAGTGTGCGCCATAATGGGTGTAGTCAGCGCTGACCGTGATGGTGAGAGGCAGGTTAGGCGTACTCCCGGTTTTGGTGATCGAGGCAAAGATCGTAAGCGAGAGTTGGCGGACCCTCCCACTGTTGTCTAACCACACCTTCGCCTGCGCTGGTCCGTCAAAATTTAGGCCAGCTAGCGACTTGGAAAGCATGCTGCTATTGCTGCTCTGCTTCAGCTGTGCCAGCTCTTTGACGAAGTTGATCTGAGCTTCATACTCGGTTGTGGTGTGTCCGTCAATGGCGTCTTTGCCCAGTGTTTTTATTTGACTCGCGCCTTTGCCTAAAAGAAGTTGGAGAGTGGCAGTGGGATTGACTGCGTAGGTCTGGGTGGATGACGCAGCTTCGCTCGTGGATTTCGGCGTGTACGGATACTGAACCCATGTGGCTCCACTCAAGGTAGTTAGACCGCGTTCGGATGCAGGGATCTGCTCAAAGATCTCGCCATTGGCAATCCGTTGGTGTATGGTCAGGTTGCGAGCGGCCCCTGGTATCGAAATTGTTTCAGTTAGCATCGCGTTGATTGACTTGGCTCCGCTGCCAGCAGCAACGGCGTAGCCGTTAATGCTGGTGGAGATCGATCCACCGTTGGTGGTAACCGAAATAGTGCCCGTAAAGGAGACGGACTTCTCGTGTCGGACGTAGTGGTAGGCGGTCAAGACGGCCGCTCGGGCTTTGTTTGGATTCGTTGGCGTGCTGGCAGTCGAACTAGATCCGCAGGCAGCGAGCAACATCCCCGAGGCTGCTAGTACGAGCATGCCTCCTAATGGTCCCACCGTTGTAGTTCTCATGACTACCTCCCATAGTTCACATATATAGTCTAGAAGATAATGGCAAAAAGTCAAGTCGAACTGTCGTTATCGTAGTGGAATCTGTTACGAGTTCTTGGACGCCTTCGACTCGACCATGGCTATCGATCGCGATAACGCCTATAGGACGTGATTGGCGACCACGGCCCCTGATGCCCTATTTTGCGAATGAAGCTGGCTGTGTCGGTTCGGGCTACGAGCCTGGTAAGTCTGTCGATGCTGCAAAAGTGTTCAGGCGGATTGTTCCTAATCTTTACCGCAGTGGTGATTATCGGATATGTTCCCAGGTTGATATGAAGGCAAGCGCGTTCAAACTCAGGAGACATTGGACGGCCCCTTACGGTGCTCTGAAATTTAGAAGGCAAGCGCTAGAGGGATTCCTTCAGCTCTACCTCGACGAAGATGGCCGTCGTGCTGCCTTTGTTGATCACGTTGTGGGCTGTCCCCTTCGTGCCAACGTAGGGCACTCCGGCCTCTTGGTGCATGTCGTGGGTCTCACCCGTTGCGTCGACTACGTGGAAGCTGCCGCCGGTAACCGGGATGACGATATAGTCGAACTCGTGGATGTGTTGGCCGGTCGCAGCTCCTTCGGCGAAAACCCATGTTGTGGTTCTACAGCGACTATCGTTTGCGTGTTGGGTAGCTTGCGCGAAAGTCATGTTACTCCCTTTCGTCTTGGTGGTAGCCGGTAGTCGATCGTTAAACCTTTACTCGGAGGCTAGCGCGGCTAGATGCCGTGGTCGGACAGACGTCGCAGTCGAAGGGAGTGCATCTGGGTTGGAAGAGCAGACTATCACCTCGACCGGTCTTCGAGATCGCTAGAATTGCCAGCAAGCGGTGATGGTCTTTCGCTCGCCATCGGATGGGACGTCAAAGAGGTATGAGTGAAGATATGGACATCGTGGTTGAAGATGTTAGGCCTCCGTATTCGTGGTAGTTGACGAGGGTGGCGAGGTTCTAGAGGATCGTCATGGCTGGCGACTCGTTCTAGTGGGAACATTAGTGTCAGCCATCGGAAGTGGCCTAACTCTGCCTTTTCTGGTGGTCTACCTACACAGTATTCGCCATATGAGTTTGCCAGTAGCGGGACTTGTCGTCGCCGTTTCCGGGGTCACCGGACTAGCTACCGGCACTATCGGAGGGAGCGTTGGAGATCGAATCGGTGTAGGCCGCCTGCTCTTTGGTGGCTTGCTGGTCTCAGGTATGGCTACCATCGCTCTTGCGAGGGTTCGCACCCCACTCTCCGCGGTGATCGTAGTCGCCTTGATTGGGATCGGTGAATCTGTCATCTGGCCAGCGCTCAATGCACTGGTGGCTAGTCAGCTCGCAGGGCCGAATCGACCACGCGCATATGCATTGCGATTTGGAGTTTTGAATGGTGGGTTGGGAGTCGGAGCGTTGATCGCCGGCTCGGTCGTCTCGCTCCATCGACCGGCAAGCTTTGAGCTGATCTACTTAGTCGATGGACTTACAACTGTTCTCTTTGGACTCATAGTTGGCATCGGACTCCGTCATAGGTCGGGTTTCCGAAACCATCCCGAGCTTGACGGAGATGGGAGTCAAGCCAAGGCTGGGTACCGAACCGTGCTCTCCGACCGGCGCTTTCTGGCTTGGTTGATCGCCTCGGCACTGTTTGTATTCTTTGGCTATGCAATGATCGATGGAGGATGGGCGGCTTATGCTACTGTAATTGTCCATGCCAGTCCGAGGATTGTCGGCATAGGTTTCGCAGTCAACACTGGCGTGATTGTGGTATCGCAACTCGGGGTTGCCCACCTCACTCGCCGGTGGCGCCGCAGCAGAATGCTCGCCGGCGTTGGTGTTCTCTGGTCGCTCGCCTGGTTGATGGCAGGTATTGCAGATGTCTCCGGATTGTCACATCTAGATGTTGATATTGCGCTGGCACTATCTCTTGGGATCTTTGGATTAGGGGAGGCGTTGCTGAGTCCGGTTGCCGGTGCGCTGCCGAATGATCTTGCGCCTGATCGCCTACGCGCTAGGTATAACGCGCTTGGTTCCACAGTTTGGTCATTTGGCACCATCATCGGACCACCGATAGCCGGGGTGCTGCTTGCCAGCTCTACTCCACTTTCGTGGGTCGGACTTGTGTTCGTCGGATCTATCCTCGCCGGACTGGTCGGTCTCAACCTCGGACGCCTCTTGCCTGCCGAGATCGATCGGCCAGTGGGAGTCGATGGAGACACAGCGACAGCTGGATGAGACGTGAGACTACCTAGGCGCTGCCATCGGTCTCCGGCGTTGTGGATACCCATGCCGGTTGCGTTGCTACAGAGGCGACGACGTTATGGTCGTGAATATGAGTCGACTTAAGTAGTCCATGGAAATATACAGAGCCATAGAAATACTTTAGGCAATAATAAGAGCGACGCGGTGTTCTCTCGTGGCTTTTCGAGTTCTCATAGAATTCTATACCAGATGGTAAAAAGTGGAGAATCGACAACATGAACAGGGATTATTGCCGAGTGTTGACTTGGAGTATTTGCCATTTTGATGGGTGTTGATAGTACAGCAGTGCTGCTACCTCACCTCAGTGCAAGTCCGCTCCCGACGGCACGGCTGTGATGATCTGTTGGGGCAACAATGCTGGTAGCACATACTGTTGACGGCGATTGATCTCTCCGGTTGCCGGTGGCGCAAGATGGTGATTTTGTCTTCGACCGCTACCAGATCATCTTTTTTGGGTGTGTTTCCACGACGGTTGTGTCGTTGTATGACGAGGTGCTTAAGCCAGAGTCTGGTCTCGTTGTTCCTGATAATGTTAATGTAGTACCAATTGGTTTATATATAAATTGTGCAATAGTCATTACGACTGAGTTGCTCATCCCCTTCTCTTCTGAACCGACGATGCAGAGGTGAATGCAGTTGGAGATAAAACCTCCACCGCCCTAAGTGATACCGCCGACGTGCCTGGAAGAAAGTCTTGCCCTAGGACTCAGACCCAAGACGGGTTAAGAAGTAGTGTCCGTACGGGCAGGTAGGATGTCTGGCCGCAGCGTGGTGTGTCGGTAGCCTGGAGTAATGATTACTCCAGCGGATGTGCTTGTGGCTCAACGTAGAATCGCTCCTTGGGTGCGTGAAACTCCGGTGATAAGGTGGGACGAGCACCCGTCTCGGCCAATAGTCAAGCTTGAAGCGCTGCAGGTGACTGGTTCGTTTAAGGCGAGGGGAGCCTTCAACCGGGTGCTCGCGGCCCAAGAGGTCGGAGCGATTGGTGAAGCAGGGGTAATCGGTGCGTCTGGCGGTAACGCCGGCCTTGCGCTCGCCTACGCAGCTCACAGGCTTGGGATCCATGCAGAGATCGTTGTGCCTGAGACTTCGAGCCCTGTCAAGTTAGAGCGGCTGCGCACCTTGGGTGCCACCGTGGTCGTCCATGGTCAGCGCTATGGCGACGCTTACGACTTTGCTCTCGCCCGTCAACAGGTGAGCGGGGCGCTATTCGTCCATGCATATGATCAGGAGGAGGTTGTGGCCGGACAGGGAACGGCGGGACTAGAGTTCTTGGATCAGGCAGGCGGTCTCGATGTTGTGGTTGTCGCGGCTGGAGGCGGTGGCCTCGTCGCTGGTATACGTCTTGCGATGCCCGAACATACGCGTGTGATTGCGGTAGAACCGACGCTAGCACCCACGATTCGCAGGGCAATTGAAGCTGGTGGTCCGGTGGACGTCGAGGTGGCAGGAGTGGCGGCGGATTCCTTAGGCGCCCGTCGCTGCGGCGATCTTGCCTATCATCTGCTCTCGTCTATGGGAGTCGAGTCCGTCCTTGTTGATGAGGAGGAGATGATCGTGGCTAGGCAGCGACTTTGGGATGAGTTTCGTCTTGTGGGCGAGTACGGAGGAGTGGCAGCACTCGCGGCGTTGCTAGCTGGCAAGATCGAAACCAACGAAAACGATCGTCTCGGAATTATATTCTGTGGTGCGAATTCAGACCCTTCAGACCTGGTCAAACAGGTTTCCAACGACCAAGGCTAGTGTGTGAGCGGCCTATTGGCACAGCAGATCTTAGGCTAATGGAGGGAAGATTCCAGCTCGGGTAAGCAGGCCAGGCACCGGGTTAGGTAGTTTGCGGCTCAGGAGCTCAACCACCGGAAAGAGGCTTGGGAGATCTATCCCGAGTTCATATCCGGAGCGCTCCAACATGTAGGCGAGGTCCTCGGTGGGGATGTTGCCGGTGGCGTTAGGGGCAAACGGACATCCACCAATTCCTCCAAGCGATGCATCGAGGATCGTTACTCCCTCCTCAACGGCAGCCATAGCGTTGGCAAGACCAGTATTGCGCGTGTTGTGAAAGTGGCAGCGAAGCTGAATTGGGCGCGACCCGATGATCTTGCGCACCCCCTGCATCCGCTCGTGCACGTCTTTTGGAACGGCAACCCCAATGGTGTCAGCGATCGCGATTTCAAAGGGCTCGAGGTCTGCAACTCTCTTCACGATAGCGTAAAGCTGTTCGGCGGTCACCTCTCCTTCGTAAGGACAACCAAAAGCAGCTGAGATGGTGATTGAAGTGCGAAGGCCCGCCTCTTTGGCGCGTTGCGTGACAGTGGAGGCCATCGAGAGGTTGGCTTCGACGGACTTCCCCTGGTTTCTCTGCGAGAAGGTCTCGGTAACAACTACCACGTAGTTGATCTCTCGGAGTGGTGTAGCAAGTGCGCGGTCGAGTCCGCGATCGTTAAGAACTAGGCCTATAGCGCCGTCGAAGGCTTTAGGACTGAGCCTTCCAAGTACAGCCTCTGCGTCAGCCATCTGGGGCACCCTGGCTGGATTCACAAAGCTAGCAACCTCGATTCTTTCCAGCCCGGCCGACAGACAACCCTCAATGAGGGCGACCTTCTCGTCTGTCGAAAAAGGAGTGGCTTCGTTTTGAAGTCCATCTCGTGGCGACACTTCAACAATCTCGATCCGTGGTTGGCCCATCGTCTTTCCTCTCTCGGGGTAGCCATCTCTGTTTACTCTAGGCGCTTTGCTCTTTCTCTCCAAGTTTTCGTGCGAGGCAGGTTTCGGTGTGATATTGTATGCAAAATCAGTTTTGCCGAGGGGAAAGTGGAGCAATATTGGGGGATATAGGTACTGATGTATACAATCAGCTTCGCGAGCAGCTCGTTGCGGGAGAGATCATGGCCGGACAATTATTGCGAGAGGAGTCCTTGGCCGAACGTTTTGGGGTCTCAAGAACACCCATTCGTGAAGCACTACGCAGGCTTCAGGTTGAGGGGTTTATTGAGATAGCTCCTCATCGTGGGGCTCGTGTACTCGGCTGGAGGGCGGAGGATATAGGCGAGGTGTTTGCGCTTCGTGGAGTTCTTGAACCGCACGCGGCTAGGCAGGCGGCGCTCAGGCTATCTGATGATGACCTTGTTGTCGCACGAAAGCTTGCTGATGGGATGGAGCGTTTTGCTGCCGATCGACCCGATGGCTTCGAGGATCAGATCGCGAGTTTGAACAATCAGTTTCACGCCCTAATTGTTAGTGGATCAGGTAACTACCGACTGTCGGAGCAGGTCCAATCGATTATGGAGCTCGCACGCGTTCGTGCGACGTTCCAGCGTTACAGTACGCATGAACTCGATCGATCGATGTCGCACCATCGTGAACTTCTAGATGCACTCGCAGCTCGAGACCCCGATTGGGCAGAGTCCGTCATGAAGTGCCACATCTTTGCTGCGCGATCGGTCTATCGATGAGGAAGGAGCAGTATGGATACCGTTGATGCTGCAGATGACCCAGAACGGCTCCCACTCGAAGATCTCCGAGTGATCGAGATGGGACAGCTATTAGCAGGCCCATTTTGCGGTCAGCTGCTAGCTGATTTTGGTGCTGATGTGATCAAGCTGGAGGATCCAGGTCGAGGTGATCCGATGCGCGAGTGGGGACGTGAGAAGCCTCATGGTCTGTCACTGTGGTGGCCAGTGGTGGCGCGTGGAAAACGTTCTGTCACCATCAACCTACGAACAGAGGAGGGACAGGAACTCGTACGATCGTTGGTTGCCCAGTCCGATATCCTGCTTGAGAACTTTCGCCCTGGCACCCTTGAACGCTGGGGTCTTGATTACCCCACGCTCAAGAAGATCAACCCAGGTATAGTCCTGGTTCGGGTCACAGGTTATGGTCAGACTGGTCCTTATGCGAATCGAGCTGGCTTTGGATCGATTGGCGAAGCGATGGGTGGCATCCGCTACGTCACCGGTGACCCAGACTCACCCCCGTCGAGAGCCGGTATCTCTATTGGTGACTCACTAGCGGCCACATTCGCTGCTCTTGGCGCGTTGGTGGCGGTGCATAATCGGACGATCACGGGCGAGGGGCAGGTGGTCGATACCGCTATCTACGAGGCGGTACTCGCGATGATGGAGTCGCTTATCCCCGAGTACACGCTTGGAAACTATATCCGCGAACGCACGGGGGCTGTTTTGCCTAACATTGCTCCGTCGAACATCTATCCGACCAAAGATGGCCTTCTTCTGCTAATCGCAGCCAATCAGGACTCGGTCTTCGCGCGACTCACGCTCGCCATGGGGCAGCCGGAACTAGCTGAGGATCCTCGATTCGTCAGCCACAGCGCACGCGGAGCTAATCAGGCGATGCTTGATGAGATTATCGCTCGCTGGACGAGCAGTCTTGAGACCGGGCAGCTTGAGGAGTTGCTTCAAGCGCACGGTGTTCCCGAGGGCAAGATCTACCGGGCTCCGGAGATGTTGACCGATCCCCATTTTTTGGCTCGAGAGGACATCATCACCCTGGCGCACCCGCACTTTGGCGACATGCAGATGCACAACGTGGCGCCACGGTTGATGGGCACCCCAGGAAGAGTCCGTTGGGTCGGTCCTGAACTGGGTGAACATAATTTCGAGGTGCTCGGAGGTCTACTCGGTCTGTCGGTGGACGAGATCGCCGCACTAAGAGAGCGAGATGTGGTGTAAGCAGGCGACTCTACGTGACAGGGGCGGCCGTGGAGAGGTGATTCCTTTTCACAAGTCGTAGGCAAACGTAACCAGAGCTGGTTTGGTGACGGAGATGTGAATAGATGGAAGGTTGTTTATGAGCTGATGCGGTCGGTGTCGGCCGCTGAGGAGAGAAGAGGAGAACAGGAATGGGGTATCGATTAGGTGTTGATGTGGGAGGAACCTTCACTGACCTCTTGCTGATAGACGAGGAATCAGGGGCGACTCATCGGGCGAAGGTGCCATCAACGCCGGGAGACCCGTCGATCGCAGTCTTGCAGGGAATAGAT
Organism: Ferrimicrobium acidiphilum DSM 19497; assembly: GCF_000949255.1. Taxonomy (NCBI): domain Bacteria; kingdom Bacillati; phylum Actinomycetota; class Acidimicrobiia; order Acidimicrobiales; family Acidimicrobiaceae; genus Ferrimicrobium; species Ferrimicrobium acidiphilum. The sequence continues at coordinate 32,486 of NZ_JXUW01000008.1, forward strand.
TTGATTACTCAGCGGGCATCGGTGGATCCTGGTGAGTTGAGCCAAGTGATGCATGGCACTACGGTGGCGACGAACGCTGTGCTTGAGGGGAAGGGGGCCAAGGTCGGCCTAGTGGTGACTGAGGGGTATCGGCAGATCCTGCAGGTAGCTCGCTCTTTTGTCCCCGGCGGACTCGCTGGCTGGATCGTCTGGCCTAAACCAGAGCCGTTGGCCTCTCTCGAGAACACGATCGAGGTCAAGGAGAGAATTGATGCACGCGGTCAAGTAATCAGGCACATAGATCAGGCGGCCCTCCGGCAGGAGCTGGAACGCCTCCGCACCCACGCCATCGAGGCACTCACGATTTCGTTGATGAATTCGTTTACAAACGACGAACACGAGCTTGAGGTGGCGCGGTTAGCTGAGGAGATCTTTCCAGATATTCCGATCTCATTGTCGTCGAAGATCTTACCTGAGATCAAGGAGTATGAACGGACGCTAACTACCGTGGCTAACTCCTATGTTCGACCACGCGCGTCGCAGTACTTGAACAATCTGTCCAGCGAGCTTGGACGTCGTGCACCTGGTGCTCGTCTCCACATTCTTCGCTCTGATGGAGGTTTGATGGGATTGGAGGTCGCCTCGGCTGCTCCTGTAAACATGCTGATGAGTGGTCCTGCCGGGGGCGTCTCTGGGGCGGTATGGATCGCTAGTCAAGCTGGCTACAGCGATCTCTTGACCTTTGACATGGGTGGCACTAGCACCGACGTGGCGCTTGTGCAGCAGGCGATCCCTAAGGTCGGGCGGGAGACCTCGGTTGGGGATCTGACCATTCGCGCCTCCTCGATTGACGTGCGGACGGTCGGTGCTGGCGGTGGCTCGATAGCACACGTGCCGGCGCTAACCAAGGCACTCCGTGTCGGCCCTCAATCCGCTGGTGCCGATCCTGGCCCAGCGGCATATGGGCGAGGAGGAACTGAGCCCACGGTGACGGATGCAAACATGGTGCTTGGCTACTTGCCGTCTGGTCTGTTAGACGGAGAGATGGGGCTCGACGGGGAAGCCGCCCGCGGTGCGCTCGAACCGTTAGCCGAGGCCCTAGGGATCGAGGTTGAGCGAGCCGCTTCTGGGGTGATTGACATTGTGAATGAGAATATGTTTGGTGCGCTTCGGTTGGTATCGGTGCAGCAAGGCTACGATCCCCGTGACTTTGCGCTGGTCGCCTTCGGCGGAGCAGGTCCGTTGCATGCCAACGCATTGGGGCGGCTCATGGGTTCATGGCCGGTTATCGTTCCACCGTCGCCAGGAGTACTCTGCGCGTTCGGAGATGCGACGACACGGCTACGTTCGGAGTCCTCGCACACCTATATTCGTCGATTCTCCGAGGTCTCGAGTCAGCAGGTGTTGGAGGAGCTAGAACGACTGCGCATCGATGCAGCCGCCGAGCTGGTGAGTCAAGGAGTCGCTGAGTCGGATCAAGAGATTGGTTACTCCATAGACATGCGTTACCATGGCCAAGGTTTCGAGGTGACGATTGATGTTGACCCAGCCATGCTAACCGACGAGCTCTTGGATCAGACGTGTGCCAAGTTTGAAGCCGAGCATGAGCGTCTCTTCACGTTTGCACTCGACCAGGAGTGCGAGCTCGTACATCTACGCGCAATTGCTCAAGGCGCACGTCCAAAGGTGGAGGCATTGCAGATAGAGGTTGGTGACGAAGACGCCTCATCTGCAGTCATAGCAACCAAGGAGATCTATGTCGAAGGAGAGAGAGCTCCGGCCAAGATCTACGCTCGTTCGCGCCTACGGGCTAACAACCGGATCCCAGGTCCAGCCATTGTGTCGGAGATGGACTCTACCACGCTGGTTTTGCCGGGGCACGAGGCTCGCGTGGATGCCTATGGCAATCTCATCATCAATCCAGTTGTCTGAATCGAGTGTTGTCATCTAACCAATCTGTGAATCAAAAGGAGGAGTTGCAGTGGCCCAAATTATAGAGACTTCAAGTCAGTCATTCGCGTCGGTTGATGTCGACCTTGTAACGGTGGATATTATTGAGAACGCTCTACGTAATGCTCGTTATGAGATGGATGCGGTTCTCTTTCGCACCGCCATGAGCCCGGGAATCCGAGAACAGCACGACGAGTTCCCGCTGATCGCCGATCATAAAGGTCGAATGGTGGTTGGGCAGTTCGGATCCTTCATCGGAGGATTTCTGGACAACTATCAAGGCACCGTTGAGGAGGGGGATATCTTTCTCACCTCTGACCCATACAGCTGTGATGGTGCCATCAGCCACGCCAACGACTGGTTGGTTTTGATGCCGATCTACCTGGAGGGGCGTATCGTAGGCTGGGCGGCGATGTTTGGACATATGACCGATGTAGGCGGAAAGGTGCCTGGATCTCTGCCGACCGATGCCGAGAGTATCTTCGAGGAGGGGGTGGTGATTCCACCTACCAAGATCTATCGACGCGGTGTTCTCAACCACGAGATGCTCGAACTTATTTTGAATCAGGTCCGTATGAAGCAGTGGAACCGGAGTGACCTTAACGCTATCGTCGCCGCCTGCAGGACCGCTGGCCGTCGGGTGGTTGAGCTCTGTGGCCGATTCGGAACTGATGTCTACATCTCAACTTTGGAGCAGCTGCTTGAACGTAACTATCGAGCGATGGAGCAGCTAATCCTGCAGACGGTCTCAGAAGAACGTATCTCTTTCACCGACTACCTCGACGATGATGGTCTTGGCAACGGCCCATATCGGATCCACTGCACCATGTGGAGAGAGGGCAATAAGGTCCATTTGGATTTTGAGGGAACAGACCCACAATCGGAGGGCCCGATCAACTTCTTTTTGAACGTAAACATGTTCAAAATGTTCTTTGGGATCTACATGATCATGGTGTTTGACCCACAGATCCTCTGGAACGATGGCTTCTATCCACTGGTTGAGGTACATATTCCAGAGAGGTCGCTCCTCCGCCCCGCTTACCCAGCTGCCCTCTCGTGTCGAACACACGGCCTTGGGAGAATCTTCGATATCCTCGGTGGTCTTCTCGGTCAGCGGCAACCGGAGTTCCTTTGCGCAGCCGGATTCTCCTCGTCTCCACACCTTATGTACTCTGGCACCGACCAGGCCGGCGAGTGGTTCCAGCTCTATCAGATCGGCTTTGGAGGTATCCCTGGTCGACCGTTTGGCGATGGTCCGGACGGTCATTCACTGTGGCCATCGTTTACGAATGTGCCTAATGAATTCCTTGAGGCCTACTTCCCGCTGGTAATCGAGAGGTATGAGACGGTGGCTGACTCTGGCGGTCCGGGCTTTTTCCGTGGGGGCAACGGGATCGATATCGCCTATCGCTTTCTCGAGCCAGGCACCATCTCAATTCATGACGATCGCTGGTTGACCTATCCATGGGGAGTGAATGGCGGATTGCCTGGTGCGAGGAGCACAAAGTATGTGATCCGTACTAACGGAGACACAGAGGTGCTGCCGTCGAAGTGTGATCATGTGAAGGTTGAGGTAGGTGATATTCTCCACTACGTGACCTGGGGAGGTGGCGGATGGGGCGATCCGCTCGATCGGGCGGCAGAGCTGGTAGCCCTCGAGGTTAAGCGTGGTTTGGTTACCCATGAAGGCGCCAAGCGTTACGGGGTTGTCTTAGATGACCATGGAGCAGTTGTGGAGCCGGCAACCGAGTCCCTGAGGGACGAGATCCGCCAGCAGCGTGGCGACCTTGCTGTCTTTGACTACGGTGCGCCTCTTGATGAACTCAAGCGCAGGTCGATGGAGGAGACTGGGCTGATGGCGCCGAGAGATCCTGTCTTTGGTGCTCGGTAAGAACATTGGAACGACGTCCGGTTAGTGAAGATTATCGTCAAGCAGGCTTCTCTGGTTCGGTCGGTTTTGGCGTGCGCCCTGCGGTGGTTGTAGTTGATCTTGTTCGTGCCTATCTAGATCCCGAATCGCCTTTGTTCTCACCTCGCTACGAGTCGGTACTTCGGGCGGTGAGTACACTTGTCGCTGCCGCCCACGCCTCCAGTCATCCGGTGGTCTTCACCGGTGTGGCCTACGCCAAGGGTGGATTCGACGGAGGATATTTTTGGCGCAAGGTTCCTTCGCTGCATGTCTTCGAGGATGGGTCGACTCTACGTGAATTCGATGCCCGTCTGCAACCTGAGCAGGGCGACCTGACGATTATGAAGCAGTACGCCTCGGCGTTCTTTGGTACCTCGCTGGCGTCCACGTTGCATGCCGTAGGGGTCGACACGCTTCTAATAGCCGGAGTCTCCACATCTGGATGTGTCCGTGCGACCGCTGTTGACGCGCTGCAGTTTGGCTTTCGACCCACCATCGTGCGTGAGGCGGTGGGTGATCGGACAGAATCGATCCAGCAGGCGAACCTGTTTGATCTTGAGGCAAAGTATGCAGATGTCTGTTCGCTCGATGATGCGTGTGCCTATTTGGGCCGTGCCGACATCGACCTACGGTGAACTTGGTTGGCGACCAATCCTGTAGATGGTCTCGCCCCTCAGTCTTTGGTGGTGAGAGTCCGGTAGTCGGCTAACCGAGTCGCGCTCCAGTGGCGGTGCCGAACCTTTTATGAAGCTCTTGTTTGATCACTCGAGGGAATCCAGCTGCGGTGAGCTGTTGTAGACCTGCTACCGCGATTTGTGCCTCAGCGTCGCCTTTGATAGCTCGATGACAAAGCGCCGGATCGAGATTGGCTACCGCGAGAATGGCGCCTTGGATGGCGAGGATGCCGGCGAGGGCGAGCAGCACTGGGTTGCCGACGTAGAGGGCGCCGTGAAAGCGTTGCACCTCGTCGAGGAGACGGGCTGCATCGCCGCTAGAGTCCTTACAGCCGGCTACAGGAAGAGAGCATAGGGTGTCGACTTCGATTCCGGGCGACGAGACGGCGGGAAAATGATAGGCCAGTATCGGAGTAGAAGGACAAGCGGCAGCTATCGCTTCATAGTAAGGGCGCGAATCCGACGATCGGGGGGGTGAGAGAACTAGCAGGGCGTCGGCTCCGTTGTCGACCGCTCGCATTGAGGTGATTACTGCTGCTCGAGCTGATGGTTGGCCGGTGCCCACGAAGACGGGAATGTGAGCTGGAAGGGCGGCTCGCACCTGACGGACCAGCTCTACCCTTTCGTCATCGGTTAGAGCACTCGCCTCTCCGGTGCTGCCTGCTACTAGCACCCCGTTGACACCGAGATCGACGAGCCTAGCGGCATGTTCCGCCGTGGCCTCGGCCAGGAGATCACCGTGCTCATCGAAGAGGGTGACGAGTGCAACGCCAATACCTTCAAAGAGAGAAGACGGTGTGGTCGGTCTTGTCTGTTCATGAGAGTCCATCACCCCTAGCGTAGCGGGTGGTGTCGACTCCATCCTTATGCGAATCGTAGTTCCAGTTGACTCGGTGCGGCTGGTGTAACTTATGAACGAGGTCGGAGTCGCTCCGTTTAGGCCAATATTGTAGGGGCGGCGCGAGCTACACCACGAAAGGTGCGTTTATAAGCCTGTCTTGTCCAGAGCTGGTATGGCGATCAACCATTCGAGCCGCCTCTGCTGGCGGCTCGAATGGTTGAGACGTAAGCGTTTTTGCCCGACTCGTTTAACTTGGCCCCACCGATTATGCCGGTGTTATTTTGCCAGGACCAGCTGCTGGAGCTGTCTTTCCAGGCGGTACGGGCGTGGAGGGCCTGCCAAGCTGTAGCTTGGTTGCGGTCATGGTATTGGTGGCCGTAACTACCCCTTTTGCAACCACGAAGGAACCGTCCTTGATAGCGGACAGGCTGCTCGTAGCTGTTCCGTCGCGGTAGGTCGTTGTTCCTGTGACATTGACGGTGGCTGTCACTCCACCACGAAGCTTCAGCGTAAGCACATCTCCGGATATAGCCGTGACCTTTCCTGCGTAGTGAGGTAGATGGATCGCGATGTTGTCGGCGTTGAGTGTGCTCTGGTTAGAGGCCAACGTGCCGCGAGCAGAGATCAGCTCTCCTACCTTCAACGCGCTCTGAGATACCGTCGACCGTCCCTCATGATAGATCGTGGAGCCAGAGGTGTAGATCGCTTGCTCGAGCCCGGAGCGATTGGTGATGGTTATCGTGTTTCCCGAGATGCCAACGACCATACCGAGAGCTCTTGGCTCTAGGATGCGAACCGTTTTGGCCGTCGAAGAGCCTCGGCTAGTGACAACGCGCACGCGTTCACCGGTCTTCAGTGCCTGGGAGTCCGTGGTCGAGGTGCCCTCCAGGTAGCGAGTAGAGCTGTTCAAACTATAGCTGCGTGTCACATCGTTCATTGAGCGAACGCTGAGGGTGGTCGTACTCGCCGTGACGACGAGACCGCCGACCATCGGGCGGCGCCCCTTCCTAGGTTTCAAGGCTGGGTTGGGACGATGCTTAGGTCCGGCGACAGCGGTCGGCAATTTTGCTGAGGTGGATGCAAATGTGGCGCTGGTGGCCAATCCAAGTGATGTGAGCCCCACTGCTGCGCCAGCGGTGATGCCGAGGATAACTCCTCTGTTCCTCTTTAGGAAGTGACGTTGCATGAACTTCTCCTATCTATGTTCTTTTGTCGTAGTCGTCGCCTGCATGTTGCCATGCCGACCATTTCTAGCGTGTTGTTCTCAATCTCTATTACCCTACGGTCGACTGGCGATTGTTCAGTTTCAGCGACATTGAACAGTCTTGACTGCTTCCACAAGAGCTAGTTATCATTTTGGTAAAAGGAAGGTAAGAATAGTAGGTAGGCGGCCACCGAACTATAGGAAGGGCTCCACCATTCCCGTTACTGCGGTAGCGCTGTGGGCTAGTATGACGAATCAGTGACGCATTTACGTGAACCTTTACCATCGGTCTTGTTGGCAGAAGATGATAGGGCGGCTCGAGACGCTATTCGTCGGGGACTTGAACTGGATGGCTACTCAGTAACCGCAGTGGCCAACGGCGAGGAGGCGTTGATCGTCATAGACAGGACTCCGCCTTCTCTTATCATCCTGGATCTGATGATGCCCTATGTCGATGGGCTGACTGTCTGTCGCAAGCTCCGGAGCAGTGGTGATCGAACCCCTATCCTGCTACTTACGGCACGAGCTGAAATCTCTGACCGAGTCTCTGGTCTTGACGCTGGCGCAGACGACTACCTGACCAAACCATTTGCACTCGAGGAGCTACAGGCGCGCGTGCGAGCGTTGTTAAGACGGTCTTCCTACGCTGAGCGGGATCCTTGGATCGTCGTTGGCGATCTTAGAATTGACGAACGAGCACGTCGTGCCTTTCGTGGAGATCGTGAGCTCGAGCTCTCTAAGACCGAGTTTGACCTGCTGCAGCTACTCGCCTTCAATGCAGGTTCAGTACTGCCGCATAGCCTGATCTACGACCGTATTTGGGGTTATGACTTTGGGCCAGAATCAAAAAACCTTGCAGTCTACATAGGGTATCTGCGTCGTAAGCTCGAGGCTAACGGCGAGCCCAAGATACTCAGAACTGTTCGAGGTGTCGGTTATGGCCTGGTTGCTCCATGAGTCTTCGGGTTCGTTTGGCGCTCGTTCTGGCACTCTTTGCCGCCCTGACGGGTGCAGTGGTGGCCACGGTCGCCTATGCCACCACTGCACGCCAACTGATGTCATCGGTGGATGCGTCGTTGCGATCTAGCGCTGTGGCCTTGCGGGCACCCACACAACCACTTCGACCTATAGCTACCACGACACCCACCAAGCAACACCCCCGGAGATTTGCCCGACCTTTCCGTCCGGGTGGCCTCTTCCAGCTTGCTATCGCGCAGACGATCTCTGCTTCAGGTACTCTCACTCAGCTGGTGGGCACTACTGCTCTCCCAGTTGAGAAGCGAGATCGTGAGATCGCGAATGGGTTGGCCACTCGATGGTTACGGACGCAACGTTTCGACGGTAGCTCCTATCGCATCCTAACCATCCGAGATCGGGGCTATGGTGCGATCGAGATCGGTCGAAACATCAATGATGTGATGAGATCGCTCGCTGTGTTGCGGCGACGTTTCATCTTACTTGTGCTCGCCGCCGCTATTGCTGCCGCCGCCATCGGTTACGCAGCAGCGATGGTTCTTGGCAGGCCGATCCTTCGATTAGCGCGTGCAGTGGCCAAGGCGGGTGCGAATAACGTTCTTGACGTCTTGCCTGATGACCAGCGAGGCGATGAGATTGGAGTGCTGGCACGCTCCTTCCGCAAAACTTTTGAGGCATTGCGACGCTCTCAGGCGCAACAGCGACAACTCATACAAGACGCTTCGCATGAACTTCGAACCCCATTGACCTCGCTTCGTACCAATATCGATCTATTGCAGCGCTATGAAGCACTTGCAGAACCGGATCGAAGCCACATACTTGCTGATCTCCAGACGGAGGCGCGAGAGCTTACCGACTTACTTGATGAGCTAGTAGTTCTGGCTATTGAGGGGCAAACCGACGAAGTGGAGTCCAGCTTCGATCTACGCGTCGTAGCGCAAGATCTCGTCACGCGCTTCAAAGGGAGGGCTAGCCAAACGTTGGAGATCTCTGTCTCTTCCGAGCCTACTATGGTGGTCGCACCGCAACGATCGGTTGAGCGAGCGATCAATAACCTGTTGGATAATGCGGTCAAGTTTGCGCCGTCTGGATCTATTATCGCCATCACAGTTACAGGCAAATCGTTCGAGGTAACCAATGAGGCCGAGTTTATCGAGGACTCGGATCTTGAACACCTCTTTGAACGCTTCTACCGAACTGCGTCGGCTCGGTCATTTCGTGGTTCCGGACTTGGCTTAGCGATTGTCAAAGACACGATTACCGCTATTGGTGGTGTGACTTATGCTCATAACTCGCCAACCGCGTCGGGCAATAGCATAACCATCGGATTTAGACTTCCCGAAACAAACCTCTAGAGTCAGCTGCTATTCGGTAATCTAGACTTCGTGAGGTAACAGCCGACCCGCAGAAGTATTAGGAGTAAATATTCGCGGTTCGACATGACAAGGGGCCAACGGTTGAACATAGTTGCACCTTATTCGACCTATGCTGACCACGGTTATCGCGGTCAGGACTATCTTGAATGCCGCTGGTGATCAATTTATTTTGGGCGCAGACTCTTGTTCTTGATTCTAAGTAGATGTTCGCATATCGGTTGTACGCGTTCATCTAGGTCGGTTTGCTTACACGAGGTGCAAGTAACATCCTCATCTTAAACCGACATCGTGGGCCAAAGATTATTGTTAATCCAGCTGTCACTCGAGTGATGAATCGAGATTATTAGCCAAATCTATTAGAGCGCTACAGGATCGAAATTGGCCTTCCATATTGCCGGGTCTCTAAAATTGTTCGTGGTTAATATTGGCGGATAGTTATTGCCTCACGCTCTTGAGACACTCGCTATTGGCCCATATCTGTCCGGTGGAGATAGAAAGTCTATGATCCTGCGCTTCTTGGGGTCTAGTCGATGTCTTTCGAATTGGACAGCTCCAAGCACGGGTAGATTCTGTCCTTTGAACAGCGGCACGCTAGTCGTCTAATCTGGGTCCAACGACGGCGATGCTGAGATCTAAGACTCACTACTGCGGGAGGGTGGTCTGCTAAAGCGACGCCTCGCGATCGCTTGTCATCCATATGGAGTACACAGAAGCTGTATTTCACGAAAACTATTTGCAGACTTTATCCAAACGAGCTATCGTATGCTTTGAGATGGCGAGGATCACGGCAGGAAGTCATTAACAAAATCTGGAGGGTGTGATACTGGAGGGCTTGGTCTCCATAGTGATGCTGTAGCACATAGCCGTGGATGGGCTAGCTAGCAGGCCTGGTTGTCAACTGGACTGAGATCACTTAAACGTGGTCGGCCAAGTTGATCGGATGTGCAGGCGTATGTTATGACATAGTATCATCAAGTGTATTGAGTCTATCCACCCGAATGAATTGGAGGAATGTATTGCCTATTGGAATAGCTCAGCTCAATCGTGTGATGCCCTGCCACAGAACTGTGGAGCCTTTGGGTGAGGGTAGTGTCGGTTCCGGTGTTCTAACTGTGGTAGGAGATCGCCATGTGCTTGGGGCTGTGCTGAGTTCTTGTTCGGATATCGTATGAGAAGGCGAACAGGGTGTCTTTTGTGACCTTTGCTAAGTCACTCTCTGAGGCATCGTTCAGTTCGTACGACGACAGCCTTTCTTGCTGATGGCGCTCAAGGGTTCTCCGACTGCGAGGTCGGCAGCGCTGGTCCGACTCGTTCGCATCGTGGGCATTGTCGTTGCGATCTGTATGTTCTTTGGCATCGCTGATTCCGGCGTTTCGTGGGCTGCTACTCCTGCAATACGGAGCATACGGGCTATCAAGAAAGGCGCTTCTTCATTCTTCGCCCTTGAGGGGCTCGCTGTGAACCCGGAAACCAACACGGTTTACACGACTGATGGCCTTGAGTTATTCGTGATCAACGGAGCTAACGACAAGGTGACCCACACCCTCCATGTCGATTCCTTCGGATTGGGAGTTGATCCAGTGACAGGCATGCTCTATGTGACCAACGGCAAGACCGTGTCGGTGATCAATGGAGCCACCGACAGGGTTGTAGATACGATCGACGTAAAATATGGTGCAGTTTTTATAGCAGTTAATCCATCAACGAATACCGTGTACGTGACCAGCGGAAAGACGGTGTCGGTGATCAACGGAGCCACCGACAGGGTGACACATGCGATCCATCTAGGCGCTCATGTTTTTGCCATCGCTATGAACCCCACGACCAACACGTTGTACGTAGGCTTGTCTGAAAATTCCTACGCTACCTATTTTGGCCAGGCTGCTGCCAATAGACTGGCGGTGATCAACGGAGCTACCGACAAGGTTACCCGCACCATCGATTTAAGTTCCCAGGCGGCGCAGCAACTCGCAGTGAACCCCACGACCAACACGGTGTACGTGGGTGGTAACTCTATATTCGTGATCAACGGAGCTAACGACAAGGTGACCCATCAACTCTTTGTCTCTGGTCTCATGACTGTCAATCCCGCAACCAACACGGTGTATGTAAATAATGGCAAGGCCGTATCGGTGATCAATGGAGCCACCGACAAGGTGACGAGCACGCTCCATGTGAAATCTGCCGGGATTGGGTTCGCAGTGAACCAGACAACCAACACGGTTTACTCGAGTGACGGTGACTTTGTATCCGCGATTTCTTTTGGCAACCCAAGCCACAGCGTTGTGTCGGGAGACAGCATCTGGCTGGCTGTCGTCGGCCTTGTCGTCGTGGGTGGCGGGTCAGCGCTTATAAATGTGTCGAAGCGCCGTCGGCTGGATGCCCAACAAGCGGATGAAGATGGGACACCACCTCAACGTTATCAGCGCCGTCGTTAGTGCAAGGATGACGCATGTCTGAGCCGATTAGCCTTCTATTGGCTCCATCGGGATGTTCAAGCCCGCCAGCGACCTAGCGATTTGGTGCGGCTTCGGAGATAAGCGGTAATTATCTCGTTGTGACCGATTCGCAAAGTAGTCCGCGCTCTGGCCAACCACCTTGGTGGGCACAACCGCTCGCCCTGGCCGATCTGGTTTGCGATTTTACGACCTGCTTGCTGGTAGTGCGGCTTGGACTTCTTTATCGCCGTTGCCGTTCACTACTGCTCTCCTTCTGCATCGATGTGAGGTAGGAGGGTGTCGAGCCACCTGGGCATCCACCAGCTGTTATCGCCAAGGAGGGTCATTATCGAGGGCACTAGCAGTAATCTGACCACGGTAGCGTCGATAAGGACGCTGACGCCGAAGCCGACGGCGAACATCTTGATGACGACGTCAGATGAGCCGACAAAGGCAAAGAATACACTCGCCATGATTAGCGCGGCTGCTGAGATTACCCTGCCGGTCGAAGAGAGACCCTCTGAGACTGCCTCAGCATTGCTGGCAGTGAGAGTCCACACCTCTCGAACGCGTGAGAGCAGAAAGACCTCGTAGTCCATAGAGAGTCCGAAGACGACGGCAAAAACGATCAGCGGAACATAGGCTTCGATGGAGACATTCTGTGGAACGCCGAGGAGACTCCGTCCCCAACCCCACTGGAAGGTTGCCACGAGAACTCCGTAGGCTGCTCCAATGCTAAGCAGGTTCATGATGACGGCCTTCACCGCGAGCACCAGACTGCGGAACACAGACATGATCACGAGAAAGGCGACGACCAGAACCAAGATGATGGTGACGACAAGGTGAGAGCTGATGGTCTGGTCGAATTGAATCTGTAGCGCGGTAGCACCTGTGATATATCCCTTTACTCCACTGGCATGGGTGACGCTCGGTAGTGTGGTGTTCACCAACGTCGAGAACAGTGCGTTGGTCTGCTGACTATCTGGTCCTGACTTGGGCACGATGGTGGATGTAAGGATGGCGCCGTTCGGGGTCAACTTTGGTGGAGAGACTGAGGCTACATCGCCAAGTCGAATCAACTGATGGTAGAGGTTGTGGCCGAGAGTGCTCGCCGATCCTTGGTAGTGGCCAATGTCGATGACGGCGACGAGTGGGCCGTTGGCGCCGGGCCCGAATGCTCTCGCGATCTCGTCGTAGGCCCGGCGGGAGGTAAATGTGGTTGGATAGGAGGAGTCGCCGACGTTACCGAGTTGGATTGAGAAGAATGGCACGATCAGGATTGCGAGCACGATCAGTCCACCCAATAGGTAGAGAAACGGACGCCGCTGAAGGTGGTAGGCGTAGCGGTGCCATAGGTCGTTCGAATCGCCAGCCTCTGCGACCGGCCGTCCAATGTGCCACCTGTCTATCCTGGACCCTGCCAGACTGAGACCGGCAGGGACAAGGGTTATTGCACCTGCCGCGGCGGTGAGGACCCCAAAGAAGGCGGCGAAGCCGAGTTGGCCGAAGAAGGTTATACCCGACGCATATAGTCCAAAGAGGGCTATCGACACACTCGCTGCCGCCACCAAGACTGCGTGCCCACTTGTGGCTACGGTTCTGCTTGCCGCGGTGACTGGATCGAGTCCGTCCATGATCCGTTGACGAAAGCGAGTGCTTAAGAATACTGCGTAGTCGATACCTACCCCTAACCCGATCATGAGCGCCAAAGTCGGCGAGGCTGTGCCGAAGGTGATGACGCTAGCGACGATCCCAAGTATCGAAACACCGATGCCGACACTAAAGATGGCGGTTACAAGAGGTAACCCAGTGGCGATCAAGCTGCCAAAACTCACTACCAGAACGATTATCGCAACGCCAAAGCCAATCGCCTCTGACGAGATGTCCTTGGTTGGAGGATTCACGACGGCGTCGAATCCACCACCATAGTTGACGTGAAGTCCAGCCCGAGTCGCTGGCTCCATGGCTCGATACAGCGGGTTGGCGTAGGTTTTCCCAAGCGAGGCGGGCAATACTTTTAGATGAACTGTGATCAGTGCGGTCGTCCCCGGCCTCGATAGAGCGGAAGCGTTGGATGAGAGAGGATTCGATACCGCCACCACGTCGGCGAGTTTGGCTAAGTTAACCTCGCTTTGGTCGATGGCCTTGGACTTCGAGAGCAGGTCGACACCGCTAACCACCACGAGACCTGTGTAACCTGAGCTCGCTGGATCGTTGCGTTTCAGGAGCGTGAACCCGATAGATGCCTGTGTTCCGTGGAGGTTGATGCTGTTTTGATAGACCCCCGAGATCGCTCGATGTCCTGCGACCGCCGCGATCAGGACAACGAACCAGATCCCTATTGTACGTAGCGGTTTGCCCGCACAGGCACGACCTAGCCGCTCTAGGAGTCCAAGTTGTGTTGTCATAGCTGGGCCTTCGCCTCCTTCTTCGGCGCTGTAGCGGTTGATCTCGCTTCGACCTCGGCAGGCTTGGCGAGCAGCTACTCCTCAGTTCAGGTCGTGTAATGACATTAGCCATCTGGTGTTACTCCCTGCAGTGTAATATATGGCAGAAATGACACATGTCAGTACTGCCATCAATTCTGAGGTTAGCTCACTCTGAAGATGGCTTTAGTGCTAGGATCGTGATTTGTGGGTTCGATTGAGCAGGGAGGACGGCGAGAGCGCAAAAAGGCATTGACTCGAGAGCGTCTGATCAAGGTTGCGCGCGAGCTCTTTGCTGAGCAGGGATTCCCGGAGACGACGGTTCAGCAGATTACAGAGGCCGCCGATGTATCCGAGCGAACGTTCTTTCGATATTTTGAATCCAAGGATGATCTGCTCCTTCTTGATCTTGTTGCATTTTTCGATCGAGTGGAGTTTGAGCTCCGTGTACGCCCTATAGAGGAGGAGCCACTGGTCGCCCTCTACCAGTCGATGCTCACTAGCGTCCGCTCTGGATTGGATGAGTCGTTTGAGATTCCAATGGTTCGGCCCCATGGACTTGGGTTGGAGTTGACCAATCAACTTGCTCGAACCTACATCAGTTGGGAACTGCGAATCGCAGAGATTCTTGCCCAACGTCTTGGCGGCTCTTCCGATTGTCGGTTGCGTGCGGATGTAACCGCAAAGCTCGGGATTAGCGTGCTTCGAGCAGCGTTTCGAGAGCTATTTCAGAACACTCCGGAACACCTGCGCCCGGAGCCAGCTGCATTTCCACAACAGCTGGAGTGTGCCTTTGTTTCTGCACTAGATGAGTGTGATCTGTTGCGAAGACTGCTCGCCACCCGGGATTAAGTCGGTTGATGCTAATCTAGACGGCTCTCGCAACAGCACTACTAACCCTCTGTTGATGTCGGCGGCACACTGCCCACCCTTCTTATGTCTCATTGACGAGTAACTAGCATGGAGGTGGCATCCCATCGTAGCTTTAGCAGCTGCGTCAAGTTCCTACAAAGGAGATTCCATGGATACGGTTGATCAAATGACCCAAAGTGACGGCCACCAGTCGAGGCTTGTCCGAATTCTCGCTTTTGTCCCACGGATCCTGTCATCCAAGCCGCATATTATCTTGCTCACGGTGCTAGGTGTATATTTAGTGGCGCTTCCATTGCTTTCGGTCCATGTATCTGCGTTCGCTGAGCTAGTCGGTGGCAACTACACCAATGTGACCAGTGATCTCGGTGCGTGCATTGCGGCTGGAGGTACGATTCACCTAATCAAATCACATCGCGAGCACCGAAGTGAGTTGGCTAAGCTACAGACCTTGGTCACCGACCTCCATCGCCGACTTGATGAGAAGCTCTAGGGCGCGAATCTCAGCTTCGCTTCAGTCGGTCCCAAGCTTTCGCTGGCAGGCTAGAACGAGCGCGTTGGGGCTGGATTCCGATGGAGTTCCACTCCCAATGCGTTGTCAATTTCGGCGCGATGAGGATTAGAAGGAGTTACATGAAAACAACAGCCCGAGGTGGCGGTCTGGAGACCGACCCGAGCCCGACGCGCCGAGCAAGTTCAGGTGAGACTGGCCTGCTGTTCGCACTCGCACTCGCTGGTATTGGCCTTGGGGTTGCGCTTGGATTGCCGCTGGTCGATGGCACCATTCATGAGATCCACGCTCCAGGTGGATGGACTCTTTTTCTGGGATCAGTGACCGGACTCGTCGGCACCTATTTCGCGATGGTGATGGTGTTGATGGCATCGCGTCTACCGCTGCTAGAGCGTGCGCTCGGCCGTGGTGGAGTCATGGGTTGGCATAAGAACCTGTCCGTTCTAGCTATCTCCTTCATACTTGCTCATGCGGTGCTGACCACGGTGGCCTATGCGCAGATTTCCAAGACGGGGTTCTCCCACGAGATCGGCGTGTTGATCAACACATATCCGGACATGCTCACCGCATTCATCGCTCTGGGATTGATGTTGCTGATCGGATTAGTATCGCTTCCTTGGCTGAGGCGACGACTATCGAGAGAGAATTGGTGGCTGTTGCATCTGCTGATCTATGTGTCGTTGGTGCTATCGTTCGCCCATGAGCTGGTACTCGGCCCTAGCTTTGTGAATCACCCTGTCGCTCAGTGGGTATGGGGTCTGGCGTGGGTCCTCGTTGGAGTGGCCATCCTCGTCTATCGTGTCTGTATCCCCTTGCTTAGATCATTGCGTCATGGGCTGCGAGTGGTGGCGGTCGAACCGCAATCCAATGGGATCACCAAGGTGTTGCTGGAGGGTCAGTACCTTGATGACCTGCGTCTGCAAGGCGGCCAGTTTTTCGAATGGCGTTTTCTGACTCGTGGTCGATGGTGGCAGGCACATCCGTTCTCTGTCGTTGATCTCCAGGGTGACGTCATTAGGTTAATGGTTAAACCAGTCGGTGACTTTTCCTCGAACATCGCACAACTCAAAGTGGGTACCCGCGTCTGGTTCGAGGGCCCTTACGGGAACTTTACCGTCGCTCGGCGGGCCAGAGATCGCGCGCTTTTGATCGCAGGTGGAATCGGAGTTACGGCCATACGAGGGCTGCTCGAGGATCTACCCGCCGGTAGTCGACCAGCTCTTATTCTTAGGGTCACCTCTAAAACCGATCTCATGCTGGTCGATGAGCTTGAACGTCTCGCCAACGAGCGCAACGGTCGGGTCTATATTCTGAGCGGAGACCGTACCTCGGTGGATTTGCGTACCATCGCTGGCAACATCAAGGACTATCGGAGTCGTGACATCTTCATTAGCGGCTCGCCAGGTTTTGTCGAGGCGGTGCGCGATGTTTTCTTGCAGCTTGGAGTGCACAGGCGCCAACTCCATGTCGAACCGTATTCGATTTAGTCAGCATCAGCTGTTATCGCTAGAGGAGAGTTACATGCGCAGAATTTTGACCGTTCTTGGTGCGACGGTAGTTGGCCTTATTGGCATCCTTACTCTGTATCCACGGTCTAAGACCCAGTTGGGTTCCACCGCATCCAACAAGACCCATTCGAGCTCGAAGGTGTCTAAATCCAAGAGTTCGACTCCAGCGGCCGTGCCATTGCCGGTCGGGCCGACCTCGGTTACGGGGCCGGTTACGAACTATGGTTACGGGGACATCGCGGTGACCGTCGACGTGAAGGCCCACAAGATCGTCCAGGTATCGATTGCGAAGTTCCAGGCGCTTGACCAGTACTCGGTCCAGATCGAGCAAGCTGCAGTTCCGTTGCTCCAGACCGAGGTGCTCAAAGCTCAGGGGCTTCCGATCTCGATAATCACGGGGGCCACCTATACGAGCCAGGGTTTTGCCTACTCGCTTCAGGGTGCGCTTAATAAGCTAAAAGGGAAATGATGCTCGCTGAGATCGCTACCATGGGCACGGTTTTTACGCTGTCGATTGGAGAGGGAGATCAGATCGATGGCGGGTGGGATCGTATGGTTGATAGGGCGACAGACGAGCTTGGGCGTCTCGATAGGGTCTTTAGCACCTATCGGGATGACAGCGAGGTGAGCCGCCTGCGGCGTGGAGAGCGAGGCGTGGAGAGCTCCGAGGTTGAAGAGGTGGTTGCCCTGTGCGAGCTTGCCAGAGAGCTGTCAGACGGATATTTCGACCCATGGGCGGTGCCGGGAGGTTTCGACCCATCAGGCCTAGTCAAGGGTTGGGCAACCGAGCGCATCCTTCAGATGTTGATTGATGCGGGTGCGGCCGAAGCCGTGGTGAATGGAGGTGGAGATATTGCGATTCACAGCAGCGAGCCGATTAACGTCGGGATTCGGCATCCGTTCGTTGCGGATCGACTTTGTGCGGTGGTGAAGTGCAATACTGCAGTCGCGACATCGGGCCTCTATGAGCGCGGGTGTCATGTGATTAATCCAGCTGGAGGAGAGCTGGGCGCCTTCGCTGCCACCATCGTTGGAGCACCTCTCTACCTTGCTGATGCGCTTGCTACCGCTGTGATAGCTGGAGGTGATCGAGTTCTAGAACAGATAGGCTATGCGGGGGAGTTCCACGGCCTGCTGATCACCTTTGATGGGATGTTGCACGCGCTACCAGGCACAGTGTTCTCGCCGGAGGAGATCTAAGGTCACTGGTGGCATCTCTTATCTTTGAATACCCGGTTGGGTCGGTTGTCGAACCCATGGCGAGTTTTTGTCTCTTGGCGCGTTACTCTGAGAATGTTTATTACTCAAGTCAAGCAACACAGAGGATGCAACAGCTTTGAACGCCTCAGCCTTCGTCATATCCAGACTGATATCATGACCTAGATACGTCGCTCAACGGTCTTGCAACACTGAGAATTCGGCGTCACCAGGGCGCAAGAGAACAACTTCAGGTCCTAAGCAGTGTTGGTGCTGGCCAGACCGAATCAGCAAGGCCACACGCGCAAGCTGGAGCAGACCCTCCACTTCTAGATCTCCTGCAACAGGTAGCACTGCAATGAGTGAACTGTGGTTAACTCACAATCTCAAGAAGCAACCCACCGAGGATTGCCGCGTTTTTGTAGAACTGAATACTCTGGTTCTTGCGCGCCGCCTCATCCTCCTCACGCCAGAAGGCGTGACCAACCAGAGTTGTTGCGGTGATAGAAGTCGCGAGTCCGAACGCCGCGAGCTTTGGCTTGATGCCGAGGGCGAGCGCAACTCCGCCGACGACCATAGCCCCACCGTTGAAGCGAACGAGTCCTGGGCTGGCCGGTAAACCCGATCGCTCGAGTGCCTTGTGACGCATGCCGGGCTCACGGGCAGCCCCTAATCCACCGTAGATGAGTGGGGATGCGACCATCGCCCGCCCTAGTTGACGACAGAATTTTTTTGTTCCTTGACCCACGTGAGGTAGTCCCTTCTTTATGAACTTGTCTTTGTTATCCCCCAGTTTAGCAAGATGAGATGTCCAATAGCGAACGCGCTCTTGGCGTGCGGCGTTCGGTCGTTGCTGTCTTCATGCTTCAAGCTCATAAACCGCGGTGTTTAGGGCCTGGCCAGTTCGGTCAAGCGCAGTGGGTCCTGGCTCAGGCAAGCATTCACATCCGGTTGTCGGTCGATGCTATGTTGGAGTCAGGGTACATTAAACAACGCCCAGTCTCTGAGGCGGTGTGCCTAGGCTGTATGGCTCGCCGAAATAGGCCTAGAACAGCAGTTCCTATGGAACGAGTCGACGTATGATCCCAAGACGTCCCTCTTGAATCCAAAGACTTTCGAGTTCTGTGAGATCGCCAACCGCCCTTGGTGGTGCCAGGGGATTCGCCCCTGTCACTGACGTCGCCACGACTACTGAACCTGCATGAGCAAGGTCGCTTGCGTCGAACTCTAGGCTTTCGTACTCTGGATATCGAGCCTTCACGGTCTTTGCCTCTTCAGGACTCTGAGGCGCGAAACGGGCCTGCATCTGCCCTGAGAGGGCAAGGGTTGCAGCAGCAGAGATGATCCCCTCTGGAGTGCCGCCGATGCCCCACAACATAACAGCGTTGGGATCTCCACGCAACACCCTCAGACTCGCCATCACGTCGCCGTCTGAGATCTCGATGACCGGCACGCCATGGTGTCGTAGATCAGCGATTGCCTCTGCATGTCGAGGCTTGTCCAGTATGATTACGGTCGTCTCACCTATCCCGAGTCCGAGTCGGCGCGACACCCTCTTGACATTCTCGAGTAGTGGCCGGCTGATATCAATGACACCGGCCGCCCTTTCACCGACGATCAGTTTCTCCAGATAAAAACCGGGCAGTTGTTTAAATCCTCCGGCCGGGGCTGCTGCGATTACCGAGATCGCCCCCTCTCGTCCGGTTGCTGCGAAGTTGGTGCCTTCAAGTGGATCAACGGCCAAGTCGATGTCGATCGAGCCGGTACCCAGTCGCTCCCCAACGTAGAGCATGGGTGCATGATCCTTCTCGCCCTCGCCGGCTATGACGGTAGCCGAGACTGGTAGCCTTCCTAGCTCCTCACGCATGGCGGCTACTGCCGCCGCGTCGGCGCGGTTCTTGTCCCCAAGACCGATCTCCTCGAGCGTTGCACAGGCGGCTGCCTCAGTAGCACGGAGTAGATCCGAGACGAGATGAGTGGGGTGCCCCAGTCGATAGGAGTCGACGACCAGATCGAGGGCAGCGTCCGCGACCTCGGTAGAGGTAAAGCCGAAGTGGGCAGCCACATCAGCCATCGGGGCAGAGGTGCCAAAATCGTTCACGTTGTACAACCGATCGCCAGGACTCAAGAACTGGTACCACCCGGTGCCTACGGTGGCCTCTAGTACGAGTCGGGGAGTTCCGGTTGGAGCGAGCACATCTCGTTCACGAGGATCGATCGCCAGAAAGCGCTCGCGCCATGGAACCGAGATGACACGCGCATCGATGTCGTCCTCGTTCTTCAGGATTTTGGCGGCATCGATTGCAAGCGATACCTCAGAACCGGAGGCTATGAGCACCACCTCGGGCGAGGTATTTGGGTCGTCGTAGACGATTCGAGCCCCTGTGGTCGCGAGCCAATCGATGGACTCGGTGGTCGGGTGCTGTGGAAGAGGTTGTCGGGTGAGGGCGATGACCGTAGGCTTAGTCCGTTCGGCCAACGCTTGCTTCCAACATGCAAACGTCTCGAATGTGTCGGCGGGGCGAAGCACGTTGGTCCGCGGGATGATGCGCAGTCCCTCGAGTTGTTCGATTGGTTGATGAGTTGGGCCGTCCTCTCCGACCGCAAATGAATCGTGTGAGAAGATGTAGATCACACCAAGGCCCATGAGCGCGCTGAGCCTCAACGATGGACGGAGATAGTCAGAAAAGACCAGAAAGGTAGAGACATACGGGGTGAACCCGTATAGCGCGAGCCCATTGGCAACAGCTGCCATTGCGTGTTCGCGGATGCCAAAACGAATCACTGAACCTGAGAAGTCAGTTGCTGTAATCGCATCGAGGCCTACATTGAGGCCGGTCGACTCTGCGAGGTCGGCGGATCCACCGATGAGCATGGGAAGTTCTGGAGCTACCGACTGCAGAAACGCCGCTGATGCTGCCCTCGTGGCCAGGGGAGTCGTCGTTACTTCAGGGATCGTTAGCGGGTCTTTCCCGGGTTGGATTTTCGTGGAACCAGGCTGCGATAGGTAAGTCTCGCGCCATACCCTGCTGATCGCCTGCTTATCGGCGATCAGCTTCGCCAGGTATGTCTTTACCTCGTCAGGGACGAGGAATGTCGGCTCAGTTGGCCAGCCATAGGCGGCTTTAGTTGCTGCCAGCTCGTCGGCGCCCAGTGGTGCACCATGAGCCTTGGAGGTTCCCTGTTTGGTGGGAGAACCACGTCCAATGACGGTCGGTGCGATGATTAGGCTCGGGTGCTCCATGTCAGCCATCGCCTCGCGATAGATACGTTCAATTTCGTCAATGTCTTCGGTGTCGCTGATGCTGAGAACCTGCCAGCCGTAGCTTTGAAAACGCGCGACTGGATCGTCGGTGCAGGAATCGTGTCGTGGACCGTCAATGGTGATGTCATTGGAGTCGTAGCCAACGATGAGGTGACCCAAGTGAAGCGAGCCAGCGAGCGAGGCGGCCTCATGACTGATCCCCTCCATTAGGTCTCCATCGGAGGCGAGTACGAAGGTGTAGTGGTTGATCGAGGAGTCACCGGCCGCGTTGCGGAGTTTTGCCTCGCCGATTGCCATGCCAACGGCGGTCGCAAACCCCTGCCCAAGGGGACCTGTGGTCGTCTCCACCCCTGGGGTGAGGCCATGTTCTGGATGACCGGGGGTTCTAGATCCGAGCTGGCGAAAGCGACGCAGTTCTTCTATCGGAAGTTCGTAGCCAAAGAGATGGAGAAGTGAATAGAGCAAGGCTGATCCGTGGCCAGCCGAGAGGATGAAGCGATCTCGATTCGGCCAAGTTGGATCATCGGGATCGAAGTTCATCAGTCGAGCGAAGAGGGTATAGGCGACCGGTGCGAGTCCAAGCGGTAGCCCTGGGTGGCCAGACTGTGCAGTCTCAACTTGGTCGATTGAGAGCATTCGAACGGTGGTTATACAACGTTCATCTAGTGGATTCATGGTCGAGCTCCTTTGTGATCGGGGTGGCTAGTCAGAAGGTAACGGCTGTCACCCGTCAACCTGAAATCTAGATTGACATGGCTGCTGTTCTAGGGAGCCTTCGTTTCACTATGTTAGGGCAGCACTGCTAGCGGTTGATGCCGATGCAGCGTTGATAGCGATTCTAGCCACTGGCAGATCAGGAGTGCGCGAACTGAGATTTAATAGCTGTCGTGGGGATTCCGTAGCCAGCTGCGCATATCAATGACGCCGTCCGAGAGCGGAGCTGGTATTTGTTGTTGTGTACTGCTGATGGCCAGGCGCGCGACCGCGGGTAATAGACATCTTGAACTGCACCTCTTCTGGCGAAGCTGTATCTAAAACGTTAGTGTGGTTGTGTCCATTATCCTTTCCCTGTGCCAGTGGGTAGGCGCGAGATCACGGTGCGCACGGTGTACATGTTGTGCCTTCTTGTCCGAGTGCTTGAGGTGGCTACCTGTAGACGGTATGGCTGCTCAGCAAAAATATGTGACCTAGAACTGCTGACGCTAGCTCTCTACGGCCCGGGAGAGATCAACGGACGCTGATGGAGGAGAGAACCCTACTCGACTAGGTGAGATCGACGGCAACTAGTCGAATGATGGTCGACCCGCCTGCAGGTGACCGTTACATTTCAGGGGCGTTGCGTCTCGTTCGTCTCCTCGACGTGGTAGCTACACGGACTATCTGCTGAGGTTATTGAGTCTTAGAACTCGTGATCTCAGAGTGTAGAGTGTCCTGGATCTAAGCCCAGCCGCTCTAGATTACCCAAATCCTGGTCGAACCATTCCGCTGGTGGCGAGGAGGTATCTCAGCTCGACGAGCCATCCCGACTAGGATGATGGTTGTAAATGCAAATAATCTCCGGTAACTGCAATGCTGATCACACTGAGATCTCATGCAGGTGGAGATGTCGATAACAATAGCGAGGCAATGATGACAAAATATATTGGTGGAGAGTTTGCGATTGGCGGATCGTTGCGTGTTGGCAGGCTCGGTTACGGCGCCATGCAGATCACGGGTCCTGGTGTCTGGGGACCGCCTAAGGATCGCGATGAGGTGAAACGAGTGTTACGTCGCGCAGTTGAGCTAGGAGTAACATTGATCGATACCGCTGACTCCTACGGTCCCTACGTTAGCGAGGAGCTGATACACGAAGCGCTGCACCCTTACTCGGCAGAGCTAGCGATCGCTACCAAAGCTGGGTTGGTACGCACCGGTCCCGGTGAATGGGTTCCGGTTGGACGGCCCGCGTATCTACGCCAGGAGGCCGAGATGAGTCTTCGCAGACTCGGGGTCGAACGGCTTGACCTCTTTCAGCTGCATCGCATCGATCCGGAGGTTCCATTGGCAGAGCAGATCGGCCTCCTGGCCGAACTCCAGGCCGAGGGCAAGGTCGATCGGATCGGTCTCTCGGAGGTCTCCGTCCTCGAGATCAAGGAGGCACAAAGCTATGCGAGTATCGACTCGGTGCAGAATCTCTACAACTTGGCAAATCGTCAGTCAGAAGAGGTGCTTGACTACTGCGAAGCAGCAGGTATCGCCTTCATCCCGTGGTTTCCGATCCAGACTGGGGCACTCGCTGAAGGCGATGGCGCCCTTGGAGATGTGGCACGTGAACTAGGTGCCAAGCCTGCACAGATCGCACTTGCTTGGCTCCTGGCTAAGTCACCAGTCATGCTTCCGATTCCCGGAACCTCGAGCGTGGCTCATGTCGAGGAGAATATAGCTGCTGCTGACATTACGCTATCTGACGATCAGTTTGCTCGTTTGGCTGCGATTGCCTCTTAATCGAGGATGAGCAGATTAGGTCGTTTTGCGTTCGAGCAGGCGACTGCCTAGTACTACAGCAACGGCGGCCATCGCACAGGTGGCCGCCGCCGCCATCCAACCGGTGCTATAACTGAAACGGTCAATCAATACGCCGATCACGGTCGGGCCTAGCATGCCACCAAGACGTCCACCGAGCTGAGTCATTCCGGTCGCTCGCGCTGGCGTAGCACGGTGCTTATCGATCACGGCAAAGTTGAACAGGCCGTTCCATCCCCATCCAATGCCGAGTGCGACGACGGCGCCCGGCACCAGGAGTGCCGCGATCCCAAGGTGTTGAGCAAGGGCAAGAGTGGCGTAGCCGATGGCCCCGATCACCATCATGATGGCGATCACCGAGAAGTGCGAAGAGCCTCGACGGTCAGCGAGAAAGCCAGTGGTGATCCGTACAATCACGGTCGCAGCGCCCGCCAGCGCAGCAACCAGACCAGCCGCACTCTTGGAGATGCCCGCATGGACCGAACCAGAGACTAGGAAGGCTGCCATCCCGGAGGCGCTGAATACCCCGAGTCCTATGCCAATGGCTAATAGCGTGATAGCGAGTTTGTCAATGACTGGTGGAGCTCCAACATGCTGTCGACTGAGCTTGGATCGCGGCTGATTTGGCCGAGGTACCAGTATGGCGGTGGCGATCGAGAGGAGGGCGGCGAGAGCAAAGGCCCATCGCCATCCGACGGTCAGCCCAAGAGCTGGTACGGCGAGTCCGCCAAGCAAGGAGGCAAAAGGAACCGCAGCCTGCTTGATGCCGAAGGTAGCCCCCTGCCTGCCAGGCTTACCTCTCCTAGCCAAAAAGAGATTAGAGGCGGTTGCGGTTGCTGCGCTAACCATACCACAAGGGAATAGTAGGAGGGCGAGCAGCCACCACGAGGATGAGAATAGAGCGATGGTTGCAAGCAGGATGCTCCCGACCACGGGGGTGAACTTCAGGACGCGTACCCCACCTAGCCGCTCTGCAACACGCCCGGAGGGGACCGCCCATGAGGCGGCGCCAAGGTAATAGCTTGTGACCGCCAGCCCGAGTTCAGACGTTGTTATGGGGAAGGATTGACGTATCTCAACGGCGAGCGCGCCGACTAGGAAGGCAGGAATGGAGGCCATGCTGGTGGCCAGGACGGAGACGGCCAGGTCCTTGGTGAGCAGATCGCCAATGAGGAGTGTACGCCCAGTCCCTGCGGCCTGCGAGTCGCTCATTCGCCTAGGGCAGGCGAGGTGCGAGCGCGCTCTAACTGAGGGCCGAGACGTCCAGTCGCCACCAACATGAGCATTCGATAGTCAGCGAACAGTGACGCAAACGGATGCGAAAACGTCTCTGGTCGATTGCGTTCGATGCATAGGTGGGCGAACCAGGCAGGCAGGTAGCCTGCCAAGGGGACAACAAGAAGATCTCGTGGACGTCGTGCTCGCACTAGCGCCAACACCGCCAGTGTCGATCCAACGTAGTGGAGAACGCGCGTCGGACGACGCGAATGGGCTCGTAGATACCGAAGCCAGAATTCGTCGTCCATGTTTTTATTCTAGCGAGGATGAAAGCCCATATCAACGTGAAGGCTGAGCCCTGAGAGAGCGCTCTGTGCTGGTTTGGCTTCCGTTGTTACGGCGATTGTTTCGGCCACGTCGACTGGTCAAGAGGTGCTACTGATCGGATGGTGTTGGATCCACTAGGCGCAGCGACTCGCTAACGGTATCGAGCTCCTCGAGTCCCCCCTCTTTGCCTTCGATGCCATGGTCTAGAAAGCGGCGAGCGGACGGTAGAACGCGGCGATCAAGCGAGCCAACGCCGTCATTGTAAGCCTTGACGGCAGAGGCGAGTCCGCCACCCATTTTGGCAAGATGGTCGCGGAAGGTACTGAGGCGCTGGTAGAGGTCACGGCCAATTGCGGCGATTTGTGCAGCATTCTGTTCGAGTGCCTCTGACCTCCATCCGAAGGCAACAGCTTTTAAAAGTGGAAGGAGCGTTGCTGGCGACGCGATTATCACCGATTGCGAGAATGCATCTTCGAACAGCGAAGGTTGGGCTGCAAGCGCCTCACTCAAAAAGGCCTCGCCAGGAAGGAAGAGCACCACGAAGTCAAGACTGTTGTGGAGACGCTCGGCATAACGACGCGAGGCGAGGTCATGGACCATCGAATCGAGTTGACGGGCATGCGCTAGCCGGAACTCGAGTCGTTTCTCGTCGCTGTCGGCCTCGGTCATGCGGAGAAAGGCATCTAAAGGCGCCTTGGCATCGACTGCGATACATCGATCACCTGGCAAATGGATGACGACGTCGGGGCGACTACGGCCCGCATCACCACTGAAGGTCGGTTGTTCCTCAAAGTCACAGTAGCGAGTCATGCCAGCAAGCTCGATGACGCGACGGAGTTGGATCTCCCCCCAACCACCTCGTACTGCCGGTTGTCGAAGCGCCTTGACCAGACTGTCTGTCTGTTGTCGCAACTGTGGGAGGTGGATCGTCATTAGATCTTCAAGTGACTTGCCGAGCGCCCCGAACTGTTGTCTTCTGTTATCTTGCAGGTCTCTCAGTTCGGTATTGAGACGCTTGAGTTCCTCGTCGACGGGTTGTACTAGCTGTTCAAAGGAGGTCTTTGCAGTCGACGAAAAGGTCTTCTCCGCACGTGCGGCAAGCTCTTCGGTGTAGCCTTGCATAGCCGTACTGACCTTCGTCTCGAGGAGGCTGTGAACGTATTCGATCGATCGATCAAGCTCCTCCCGGATGATGGCGGCGGCGCTTAGTCGCTCCTCAAGACGAGCTTTGTCCTGCATCGATTCGGCTAGCGATTGCGACTTGGTCTCAAGCTCCTGCCGGAGTTGGCTACACTCACTCAACAGACCAGCGTCATCACGTCGGTGACGGTGGCCGATGAGGTAGCCGACGAGAACTCCTACTATGAGTGCGAGGAGCACCGCGATATAGACCATATGACCTCCTTACTTTGTAGTGTATGACGGGAGAGTGACAGTGTCGCAATCATGACAAAGGTGTGCTGGTTGGATACGGGTGAAGGTGTGGATGGTGGTAAAGGGTTACCTCGGCGTCTTTCTTGCTAGTGTGCTTGTGGCCTCTGGTATGCTCGCTGTTCAACAACGCACCTTGTTGGCATCGATGCGTCAGCCCGTTGCACCCGCGACGATGACTGTGGAGTTCGATGTCGTGCTGAAACCAAGAAATGAAGCCTCGCTGCTCGCCAACGCATGGGCTCGTTCGCAGCAGCCTCCTGGTCATTATCTCACTCCAGCCCAGTTTGGCCGTGACTACGCTCCGTCTCCTGTGATCCAGGATATGGTAAGTGACTATTTTCACGAGTATGGCATGAAGACTGGAGCGGTATGGCCTGGCGGTTTGGTGATGCCTGTTACCGGGACGGTGGCCCAAGCCACGGCCGCCTTGGGTGTAGCCTTTGATCGAGCACGACTCTCGGGAGGCAGGAGTGTTGCAGTAGCCGACACCTACCCGGCCAAGCTGTCGAGCTCGATCGACGGACATATCGCTGGAATCACCGGCCTGTTTGCGAATGGCTACTTCCCGGTAGCGTCCCGGAAGGCTAAGGGAGTACCTAGGATCCGGAGTGCTGCTGGAGCATCGACAATATCGTGCTCTGGCCTTCGCCGAGATAACTCACCAAGGCTGGGCTACGCGCCAGCGGTAGTTGCACGCTACTACCACCTCCCACGTTCAATAACACGGCATTCGGTTACGGTTGGCATCGCCGAGTTTGCTGATGTAACGAGCGCTGCATCGACTGCGCTCGGCGCGAGCCTGCTCCGCTATGCCCGGTGTGTTGGTGAACCACTTCATCTTGCGACCGTCGCCGTCGATGGAGGTTCTGGCAACGCTGGCCGCTCCCACCTTGAGGAGGCAGCGCTCGACATAGAGACTCTCCTTAGCTACGCACCAGGTGTACATCTTCTCGTGTATACGGCCAGCTCCGGCAATGCCAACGCACTCTATCTCCGAATGGTGAGTCAAGACAAGGCAAGTATTCTCCTTACGACCTGGGGGACGTGTGAGGCGAACACCCCTCCTCAACAGCTCAGTATCGAACAGCTGGCCTTCGCCCAGGCGGCATTGCAGGGGCAGACGGTCGTGGCTGCGAGCGGTGACGACGGGTCATCAGACTGTCTTGCTACCGGGCACAACGCTGGACTTGCCGTGGATAACCCAGCGTCGCAGCCTATGGTGACCGGAGTAGGCGGCGAGGAGTTCACCTCCGCACTTGATGCCAAGACCACTCCGTCTGTCTGGAATGATGCCACCTACTCCGGGGCCAGTGGAGGAGGGCTATCTCAGGTTTTTAGTGAACCGTCGTATCAGCGTGGTGTCTATTCAGAGGTTGGACGGGCTGCTCTTCACTGTCGACTCCAGTCCGGATGTCGTCTCGTCCCGGACGTGGCGATGATCGCGGTAGGTGCCAAGATCGATGTCCCTGGGCGTGGATGGACCTTGCTTGGAGGGACAAGCCTAGCCGCCTCCGTCTTTGCCGCCGGGTTGGCTGATCTAGAGTCGCATGCCAACGTGCGGCTTGGCCTCGTTAATCCATGGCTCTACAGTCTTGACGCTCGCACCGGCGTTTTTACCTCTGTGCAACGCGGAGGTAACGACTTCCGTCGCCTTCATCCTGGTCAGTTTCGCGTGACTGGGCGCTACAGCTTAGCGACTGGACTCGGGAGCCCAAATTTTGCGCTACTCATGGATGCCCTCAAACGTCGAATCCAGCCGCAGGTACCACAACCGTATGCATGGGTTCGTAGTCGAATGACGTTTCACCTGCGCGAGTTACTGGAACGGTTCTAGACTGCTGGCGTGGATTCACAACGAACTGCCGAGCTCTATGGTGTTGGTTTGGGCCCTGGTGACCCTGGGCTCGTCACCCTCGCCGCCATGAGTGTTTTGGAGACTGCTGAGATCATCATTGCTCCATCGAGCCACCCCGAGAGCATGGGCCGAGCGGAGTACATTGTCCACACCCTGCTACCCGATCGAGAGGTGATCCGGATCCCAATGCAGATGGCCAGTGGCTCTGAAGGAATTGACCGCCGCCTCCACGCTGTGCGAGAGACGATACGTGAACTTCGTCCAAGACTCACGAGTGCTGCGATGAGCGCCTTTGTGACACTTGGAGATCCGCTCCTCTACTCAACGTTTTCACTTGTTGTTGAGGCTGTCGTGTGCGAACAGCTCCCAATTGCGGTTCGAGTGATCCCCGGTGTCCCGGCATTTTTAGCACTGGCGAGCCTGGTAACGACTAACTTGCTCGACAACGACGAACGTCTCCACCTCGTTCCGGCTACCGGCGACCCTGGCCATCTTGAACACCTGCTCGAAGATAGAGAGTCGGTGCTGGTGATCTACAAGCTTTCGTCGAACTTTGCGATGCTTCGCGCGATGATTGCACAGGCTGGCAGACAGAAGGGAGCCATGGTAGGTCTGGAGCTAGGAACGGATCGGATGCAGGTGCTTACTCTCTCCGAGGCCCCTGACAAGGTTCCATATTTCGCGACCATCATCGTGCCAGTTCAAAGGAGGTCAGCGTGAGTACGACCTTGGTCTTGGGCGGAACACGCTCTGGAAAGTCGGCCTTTGCCGAGTCGCTCCTTGACAACCAGCCTGCGGTGCACTACATCGCCACTCTGGAGTCCTCTTCTGACCCTGAATTTATACGCCGCGTCGCTCGCCATCAGGAGCGTCGTGGACCCCGCTATTCAGTGCTCGAACTCGAAGAACCGCGTGATCTAGTGCGACTGTTGGCCTTTGATGACCACCCGGTACTGTTGGATTCAGTCGGAACCTGGTTGGCACGACTCGATGTCTGCGACGAGGAGAGCTTGAGTATGCTGACCCAGCAACTAATCGCGACGTTACGCGTTCGACGTAATCCCTTGGTGATCGTCTCTGAAGAGGTAGGGCTGGCTGTTCATCCAACGACGGCGGTCGGTCGCTGTTTTGTGGATGCCCTTGGATCGATCAACCAGGCATTGACTCTGGTATCAACCCACGTCTTTCTGGTGGTGGCTGGCATTCCGCTCCCGTTGCACGGCTTTCGTGAGCACTCCTAGAGGTCTCGGTATGGGTGGTCGCTCTGGGTGGATGAGTTGATGCGACGAGTGCTCGAAGGCGCACGAGGAGCCGTCGCCTTCATGACGCTTATCCCGCTTGGAGGGACTCTCAACGCTGTGAGTCTTGTCGTGATCCCACTGACCGGGCTGATCGTAGGTGGTGCATCCCTGGTGGGATTCTGGATTGGGGACCGATCGGGTTCCACGCTCGTTGGAGCCGTCGTCGCGCTCATCGTGGATGCGGCGATGACCCGAGGACTCCACTATGACGCGGTCGCAGATACTGCAGATGGCCTAGCAGGCTTTGTTGAGCGCGAACGTCGCCTTGCAATCATGGATGAGCCAACGGTTGGGGCATTCGCAGTCTTGGCCCTGATCGTCGTCGTCTTGGTTCGGATATCGGCCTGGTCAACCATTGGGTTTCCAGCCTTTCTGATCGGGATTTTCGTGCTCAGTAGGTGCATGATGGCGCTCTCTATGATGTGGTTTCCGCTTGCTAAGGAGAGTTCACTCGCCCGAGTTTTCGCCTCTCAACGCCGACATTGGATAGTCTGGTTCCTACTCTTGGAGGGGTTGCTGGCAGTTGGTGCCATGATAGTGCTTGGTACACCTATGATGCTGCTCGCGTTGGTGTTCGGTGCCTTGTGTGGACTTGGAGTACTCGCGTTCGCGATACATCACCTTCGGGGAATAACCGGTGACGTGGTTGGTGCAGTGGGCTTGGTTGCCGAGACCGGGATGCTTCTAGCCGTGGCAGTGATGAGGATTCATGGTTAGATTTCGACGCAGGCGATGTTCCCCAATGGTTGTGCTCGGAGCTATGGTGCTCGATGAGCTAGTCGGCGATCCCACGAACCGTTGGCACCCCGTTCGATGGCTAGGGGTGGGTTTGAGCTGGTTAGAGGGTAGTGTCTATTCCGATTCGCGGAGTCGTGGTGCCGTGTTCTTTGCACTGGCGCTAACTCCGTCGTTACTACTTCCCACCGTGTTTAGTCCAGGCGGTCGCCTACTCGAAACCGTTGGACTCTGGTTCACCATCGGTGGCCGATCGCTGACTCGCGAAGCCGAGGAGGTTGCTCGTTTGCTTGAGCTCGATGATCTGGCTGCGGCGAGATGCCGACTCCGGCATCTGGTTGGCAGAGATGTTGAGGATCTCGGGCCCGAAGAGATTGCTCGTGCGACGATAGAATCTGTCGCCGAGAATACCACTGATGCTGTAGTCGGTCCGTTGTTGTGGTATGCGGTGGGCGGTCTAAGTGGGGCGATGACATTCAGGAGCATCAATACCCTCGATGCCATGGTAGGACATAAGACGAGTCGGTATCAGAGGTTTGGGTTTGTCTCTGCTAAGGCTGATGACCTAGCGGCTTGCCCAGCATCTCTGCTGGGGCTTGCCCTGTGTTGGACACTTTCTAATAGGGAGGGCCGCCAGCGGATGGTATCTGCCATGGCACGTTCGCAGCTACACCCGTCGCTGAATGCTGGGCTGATCGAGGCGGCGTTTGCCGGTGTGCTTGGCGCTGAACTCGGAGGTGTGAACTGCTACCACGGTATATCGGTGCAGACGCCTCGGTTCGAGGTAGGTCCACAACCGGGGGTCGGAACTATCCGGCACGCGAGCCGACTATCGCGGCGAGTCGCTTGGGGTAGTGCACTTGTGGCCATGCTTGCTATCGCCGCTGCTGATTGACGTCTAACTACTTCTTCTTCGGGCCCCTGACGCCTTTTTAGACCTCGCAGTTTTGCGATGGAACGAGTTGTAGGTAGTGGCATAGTGCTGCGATAACTCGCCAATAACTTGTTGCGCTGGATTAGCAATCCATATCTTACCATGGCGTCGAAGATATGGCATGAGGCAGCTTAGAGTGATCATCTTTACGGGAGTCATGCTTGTATTAGGTGGCCTGGTACTTGCAGCATGCGGATCCAATGCATCTAGTGTTGGTGCTTCCAATCTCCATCCTGGCCCATCTAGTTCGGGAAGGTCGGCGACCATTGTTATTAGTAACTTCCAATTCATCCCTGATCAAGTGGTCGTCCATCAGGGCGAAGAGATAATCGTTCACAACGAGGATTCTGTTGGCCATACCCTCACCGCTAATAATGGAAGCTTTGGCACCGGAGTGATTTCACCAGGGCACACGGTTCATTTCATCATCCATGACAAGCCAGGAACCTATCCATTCCTATGTCGTATTCATCAATTTATGACAGGAACCATTGTTGTTGTGAAGTAGGGAGGTGCCTTAGATACACAACATCTTCTCGTTGGATTGTAAATGTTGTAACTTCAGAAAAGGAGCATATAGTGACCAAAGATACATTTGACCCACGTCCATTGAATGAACTCATTGAGCAGTCGTCAGATATTCAGTCGGACGCCATGAGGGATGCCCGTGAGGGTCTTGCGGAGGCGGTTGAGCTCGGTAAAGAGTTGCGTAGTCACGGTGAGCTCGACCCTTATGAGGCCGAAGCGGTGGCAGAGCAGAGGCGGAGTATGCTCCGTACCGGACTATTCGGCGCTGGAGCCTTGGCTGCAGCTGGTTTTGGGGCAGCACTCCTTAGCCTTGAGTCGACTCCTGCGTTCGCATCTACCCCGACGGATGTGCAGATTCTCCAGAGCAACGCCTCGATTGAGGTGCTGGCGGTAAACACCTATAAGACGGCGTTAACGTTACCCTATATCGGTGGTACAAGCGCAAATGGAGTGGTCAAGGCGTTCGCAGAGACCACTATGCACCAGCATGAACAGCATCTGAGTGCCTTCAATGCGGCGGTGAAGTCACTGGGGGGTACCCCGCAAAATAGCGCTGATCCAGCGCTTGTTCCGGTAGTAAAGGCGGCAGTTGCAAAGATCACCGGTGCCGAGGGGGTCGTGGCGCTTGCACTCGAGCTAGAGCAGGCAGCTGCTGAGACCTATGTAAAGGCTACCGGCGTTATCACCTCCAAGAGCGCGAGAACTCTTACCGCCTCGGTCATGGGGGTAGAGGCGCAGCATGCATCGATTTTGCTTGCCGTGCAAGCGTTGTTGAAAGCCAATGCTCCTCAACTTATAGCTCTCCCTCCGAACGCTGCCGCGCTGCCAGCGGCTGCTGGATCGATCGGATTTCCAAACGCCTTCTACCCGACGGCCGGCGCACGCCCGCTTGCAGAGGGAGCAGTTAAATGAGATACCTAAATCGACAGAGTCAAACAAGTAGAAAGGAAGCCACCATGGAGATTAGCGAGGCTGAACTCAAGGCCAAGATTGTGGAACTTGATGAGATTCATCACGACGTCAGCTTGCCGGCCATGCAGGAGGGGGCGAGCGAATGGGCGGAGCGAGTCGCAGCAGAGCGTGCTCAGGTTGAGGCGGGATCGCGGCTTAATCGGCGCACCTTTCTACTCGGGGTCGGTGCTACCGTTGGAGCTGGTGCGCTGTTGGCGGCGTGTGGTTCTAACTCGTCAGTTGCCAAGTCTTCTTCGTCCTCGGCTGCGCCAACGCTATCGCCATCTACCTTGACTGACCTCCATGTAGCTGCGTTGGCGGCGAGCCTCGAGAGCCTCGGGATCTATGCCTACACCGCTGGTATAAATGCTGCAAAGGCCGGAAAACTTGGCAGCGTGCCTCCGGCCGTTGTCGTATTCGCAGAGACAGCTCGCGCACAACACAAGGAACATGGAGCGGCCTGGAATGCTATTTTGCGTTCTGCGGGTAAACCAGCGGTTACGACGACCGACCCAGTGCTGACGCCGGTTGTCAACAAGGACTTCGCTTCGGTTACCAACACCGTCGATCTCGCGAAGTTAGCGCTCGAGATCGAGAATATTGCAGGTGAGACCTATCTGTCGGCAATTGGTGTCCTGACGGAGCCTGTCGCGATAAGGACGGCGGCAAGCATAGAGCCTGTTGAGATGCAGCACTCTGCGATTCTCAACTTTGTACTTGGGACATATCCGGTGCCAAACGCGTTTGAGCCCACCTCCTTGGCTCGGCCGACATCGGACTACGGCAAACTATAACCAACTCGTTCTTAACCTTACTGAACTCGAGGGATTGGCTCGATGCGAGTCAGTCCCTCGATGTGCCTCCAGCTAATGTCTCTCTATGAGCACGCAACGCAAACTTAACCTATCGGATCTTGCCCTTCGCCCGATTCCGGGCATGACCTTGCCGAGTCAGGTATCCTTTAGCCCAAGTGGCGATCACCTCTACTACCTAGCACCGCAAGCGGGCGATAGCCTCGCCCTCTTTGCTTTCGATATAGCCCGACGTGAGGAGCGACTGGTGCTCGCTGTACCGAGTGCGGATGAGACGCTCGAAGAGGAGCTTCGCAAACAACGATTACGACAGACGATGGGCGGAATCGGGAGTTTTCAGATCGTTGACGAAGTTAGTGCACTGGTAAATGTCGGTGGGGCGTTTCAGCTTGTAGACCTGGGCACAGGTGACGTCATTGATGGGTTCGATTTTTCCGGCGCCCGACAACTCATTAAGGTTGGAGTCGACCGCTTTGTAGCCACCACCGGAGATGAGATTGTCTTGGTAGGTCGCGATTGCAGTCGAGAGATCCTCGTTGCGGCGGCTGGTGATGGAATGTCGGTCGGAGTCGCCGAATATGTTGCCCAGGAGGAGCTAGGCCGCATGACCGGAATGTGGTTGGATCCCTCCGGCCGTTGGCTCGCCTATACAGAGGTCGACGAGTCGAAGGTGGATCAACATCACATCGTTCGTACCGATCTCCACCCCAACGTTGTTGAGCGTTATCGCTATCCAATGGTTGGTGCCACCAACGCCTCCGTAGTTCTTTGTCTCCTTGATCTAGAGACACATACGAGAACGGTTGTCGAGAGCGTTGACGCTGATCGCTATCTAGCCAACGTCGTCTGGCTCGACACCGATCGGCTGGCTGTATCTTCGCTCAACCGCCAGCAGGATCGGCTGAACCGATGGGTCTATCGTGTTAGCGATGGAGTACGGTTGCCACTCGGTCAGGAGTACGGTCAACCGTGGGTGAACCTCGCTGAGAGGGAGTTTGCAATAGATGGCGATCTCCTGACAACCTCTGAGGCCGATCGTCGCCAGCGGCATCTTGTACGCATCCACGCCGATGGTACAAGGACGCAGCTTGGTGAGCTCGTTATTCGCGAACTTCTTGGAGTCCAAGGGATGACGGCGCTGGTTGTGGCGACCGGTGACTCTCCTACCGAGGAGTGGCTCTACCGAGTCGACTTGATTGGAGGTCATTGCGAGCGCATTGGGACTGAATACGGTGTGGCGACCGGTGTTCTCGCTCCCAGGGGTGATAACGTCTATATCAGCGCGTCTAGCAGGTCACTCGAGCCAAGGGCGATGGTTTCTACCCCGGATGGGAGGAGCGTCTCCATAGCGCAGACGTCTGCGCCTTTTCTAGTCGCTGAACCCGAGATGATTGAGCTTGAGTCAGCTAGCGGTGAGACCCTTTATGGCGCTGTCTATCTCCCGAGTCCTGAGCGCATCGAGGGGGCGCCGTTGATCGTCTCAGTCTATGGTGGTCCGCACGCCCAGCTGGTGGTGAACCACTATGGGTTGACCCTAGATCTCCAAGCTCAATACCTAGCCTCACGCGGTGCGGTGGTGGTCAAGCTCGATAATCGCGGAAGCTACGGCCGTAGCCTCGACTTCGAGGCTTACCTCCATCGTCGCTTCGGGGAGATCGAGTTGAGTGATCAGCTGCGTGGTGTGGCCTACTGCCAGCGGCGTTGGAGACTCGACTCCGACCGCGTTGGCATCTATGGTTGGAGCTATGGGGGCTACATGACCCTGATGGCAATGACGCGGGCTTCAGAGGTGTTCAAGGTCGGTGTAGCGGGTGCCCCTGTAGTGGACTTTCGTTGGTACGACACCGCCTATACGGAGCGCTATCTCGGTGACCCGGTGGATAATCAAGAAGGATACGAACGATCGTCGGTGCTCGACAAGCTAGAGCGGCTGTCAGGTAAGCTCATGGTCATTCATGGGTTGATGGATGAGAATGTCCACTTTGGCCATACCTCTTCGCTGATTGCCCGGGCCAATGAACTCGGTAAAGATATTGAGCTGGTGGTCCTACCTTCGAGCCGTCATGCCCCAACTGACCAGGCGAGTCTTCTTCGAGTCGCTACCAGTCGCACCAGATTTCTTCTTTCGAATCTCGGATTACCTGACGATTCACTGAACTGAGTACTGGATGAGAGCGGGGCTAGTACACCCAGTTCTGGATACCTACTACCGGTAGGTTATGGTAGTGAGGTATGAAGACAGGGGAGCAGATGGATTCTCAGCGTTCGGCGCTCGCCTCGCTGGTGCCGTGAGGGTGGAGATGCCCTCTGCGTTGTCGGCGGCTAGCTCCAAAAAGGACGTGGCCAAAGACGGATATAGCTGGCGAGTCCGGCATTCTCCTCAGGCGGTCGGTCGTGTCTCAACGCCAGCAGGCTAATCCTTCGACTGGGGTCCATGTTACTGTGAGAAGGCTCGGCGTCATCGGCGCCTTTCTTACCTCAATAGTGGCAGCAGTTGTGCTTGTACTCGATGTTGGTGTGACCTTGGCACCGGTTGTACCAGTATCGCTATCACAGCCTCGCCAGGCGTCTGTTGTCGCTGCGGTTGGTGCTAGGCCCTCTCACCGACTGGTCGGCATTGGTGCCTCAGGAGCCTGGTGGTCGGTGCCCGCATATGCACTAGGCGTGAAGGATAGGAGGAGAATAGGTCGGTTGCTGTATGGGAATCATGGCCTCCGGCTCTCTCAATTTCGCTTCAACATCGGCGGTGGTGGAGTGGGCGTCTCCACCTGGTGGAAGGCGCCACCGACCTGGTATACCCCCAATGGTTCGTTCAACTTCGCCACCGACAGCCAGGCGGTCTACTTTCTTCGTCAAGCCGCAACAGCGCACGTTCACGATCTCGTTGGTTTCGTCAATTCGGCTCCGCCGGCGTTTACTTCGAATCATCAAAGCTGTGGGGGGACACTCCTGACTTCCGCGATACCAAGTTATGCTCTTGAACTTGCCATGACGGTCCAAGGAATTCAATCGCACTTTGGTGTCAAACTCTCCTATATCTCTCCGATGAATGAGCCGGTTGGTTCACAGGCGTCCTGTCATCAAGAAGGGATGGCGGTTCCGATCGGTGAGAGAGGTCCGCTCGTGGTTGCGCTCGCCCACGATCTTGCTCGACTCGCCCCGTGGTGCCATGTAATCGCCGACGAGTCCGCCTTTGTGGCCAATGGGTTTTTGGTAGATACTCCTAAGTGGCTTAGTTATCCAGGGGCATCGGGCGCTGTCGCCGCCCTTGCCTACCACGGATACGACTATCCAGATGCGCAGACTTTGCGGAGTGTCCACCGACTCGCCAACCAGCTCCATCACCAGGTCTGGGCGACCGAGATCTGTTGTCATACCCCGAACGGTTTTGCCTATCAGTATGACCCAACCATGATCTCAGGTATCTGGCTTGCTGACACCATATATAACGATCTGATGGTTGCTGGCGCCTCTGTATTCGACTGGTGGCTTGCTCTCT
Source organism: Ferrimicrobium acidiphilum DSM 19497 (assembly GCF_000949255.1). Taxonomy (NCBI): domain Bacteria; kingdom Bacillati; phylum Actinomycetota; class Acidimicrobiia; order Acidimicrobiales; family Acidimicrobiaceae; genus Ferrimicrobium; species Ferrimicrobium acidiphilum. The sequence continues at coordinate 69,705 of NZ_JXUW01000008.1, forward strand.
CTCCAGATCTGGGTTGTAACCCAGCAGCAGACCCCACCTGCTTTGCGGACATCAATGCGCTCGGTCGCAATGATGGACTGATCTACTTTGACCTCCACGGCGGTGCGAATGGAGACCATCGTCTTTATCTAACCAAACGCTATTGGGTATTGGCCAACTTCTCACGTTACCTGCGTCCAGGAGCCGAACTCTACCCGGTTGCGACCTCCGACCCGCGCGTCAAGGCGCTTGCTGCACGCGAGGGCAACCGAGAGATGATCATAGCCATCAATCGCAGCCCCGAGGGATCTCCACCAATCCCGCTAGTGATCGAGTTTCCTCCAAGATCAGGTCGATTGACCCCCAGCTACTCGGTGCAGACATCCTTCACTGATAGTTTGAAACCGGTGGCCAACCCCACGGTAACTGGTTCGATTATCGCGACGCTCAGTCAGCCATTTAGCGTGACCACCTACGTCTTTGACCGCAGCAACAAGTAGCCTGGAGTCGTAGAAGGAGGTACCTTTGGCACTTCGTTATGCGATGGTTCTTGCGGCAGGTAAGGGGACTCGGATGGCTTCAGAGCGGCCAAAGCCGCTCATGAAGCTCTGTGGGGTCTCGATGTTGAGGCACGTCATGCGAGCAGTGTTAGAGCTCGATGAGCTAGAACGTGTTGTCGTGGTGGTTGGACACCAGGCAGAGCTAGTGGAGCGAGAGCTGCGAGGGTATGGTTCTCATGCCCCGGAGATCGTCGCTGCCAGGCAACCAGAACAACGAGGGACTGGCGATGCGGTTTCGGCTGGTCTCTCTAGATTGCCGGATCTGTTACCTGGGGTCGGCGGCTCCGGGTCGGAGGTGCTAGTGCTTCCATCAGATACTCCACTGCTGACCGCAGAGACCTTAAAAGCGCTGGCCAAGGCTCATATGGAGAGTGGAAATGCGGCAACCATTCTTACCATGGAGGCGTCTAACCCAGCGGGTTATGGCAGGGTAGTGCGTAATGCAAAGGGGGCCGTGACTGAGATTGTAGAGGACCGCGATCTCGTTGGTGACCAGGCTATGATTCGGGAGGTAAACACCGGAGTCTATATTTTTGACCTTGCACTTTTGCCGGTAGCGATCAGACGTCTGGCTCCGTCGAACTCACAACGCGAGTACTACCTCACCGATGCCATTGAGCTTCTGACGCAGTCGGGTTATCAGGTTGGAGTGATGTCGGTTGCTGATGTGCAAGAGACTCAGGGTGTTAACGATCTTCCGCAGTTGGTAGCGGCTGAGGAGCTTATGCGATCGCGCATCCTCGCCCGCCATATCGGTGCTGGTGTGATGATGGTTCGGCCAGAGACGATCACGATTGATGCTGAGGTTCAGATAGGTCCCGGGACCACCATCTGGCCGAATACACTCCTGCTGGGTCATACAAGGATCGGTTCACATGCTGAGATCGGCCCTGAATCCAGCCTCATAGACACGGATGTTGGTGATGGGAGCAGGTTGGTAAGAGTAGATGCAACGGCGGCAACTATTGGCAGGTCGGTCATGGCTGGCCCATATGTCTCAATTCGAGAAGGAGCAACAGTATCTGACCGTGCGATCGTAGAGCCCTTCTCTTTGTTAAAGTGAACGGGTGTCCAATTTGACGATTCAGCCAAGTTGGCGAACACTTCTGCATGTTTTTGGTGAGGCTAAGGACGCTCAGGGCTGACTCAGGGTGGAGTCGAGCGAGTACTATGGGGTAGCACCATAACGGTTGCTTCAAGAGAGAAGAAGGAGCTTTTCATGGAGTTGGTCCCGAGGAAGCGGCTCGAGCTCTTTTCGGGTCGAGCTCATCCTGAGCTGGCTCGTGAGGTCGCTGACCACTTGCAGGTCAAGCTTGGCGAGCTCACCTTGCGAGAGTTTTCGGATGGTGAAATCTACTCGCGCTTCGATCAGTCCGTTCGAGGAAAGGACATTTTCCTGCTTCAGTCGCATGCTGGGCCAGTCAATGATTCGATCTTTGAGCAGCTGATCATGGTGGATGCCGCAAAGCGGGCCTCGGCAAAACGGATCACGGCGGTCTGTCCCTACTATGGCTATTCTCGCCAGGATCGCAAGGCCTCGGGCCGAGAGCCGATCACTGCAAAGCTGGTGGCAGATCTGTTTAAGGCGGCTGGCGCTGATCGCATCATCTCGGTTGATCTGCATTCGGGGCAGATTCAAGGTTTCTTTGATGGCCCCGTCGATCACCTTACGGCTACTCAGGTTTTGACCGACTATTTGCGGGCCCAAGACGCCAGTGATCTGGTGATTGTCGCTCCTGATGCAGGACGAGTGAAGGTTGCCGAGCGTTATGCACAGAAGCTTCAGGCTGGACTCGCCGTGGTTCATAAGAGTCGGCCAAAGGGCATGGCCAATGTGGTGAATGCTCTCAACGTTGTTGGAGACGTAGCCGCTAAACGTTGTGTCATCGTCGACGACATGATTGACACCGCCGGCACTGTGACCGCCGCGGCTGACCTGTTGCTCAGCAGAGGTGCCTCCGACGTTTGGGTGATGGCGACCCACCCCATTCTTTCTGGACCAGCTATTAAGCGACTTACCGACTCGAGTATCTCCCGAGTGATCGTCACCAATACGCTTCCATTAAGTGGGGATCGCCTCACAGACAAGATTGAGGTTGTGTCGATTGCGAAGGTGATAGCCGACGCGATTGCAGCCGTCTTTGAGGACGGCTCGGTGTCCGAGCTTTTCCATGGAGATAATCTCTCCTGAAAATTAACGAGCGAGAGCAGCTATGCTCTCTATGTTGTTTCTCAAAAAATATGTAGTCTCTGAAAAAGTGAGGTTTGTGTGGCGAAGGTTATTGCCTATGAAGGTAGAGAGCCAGGGAGTCCCGAGAGTCGGCGTCTTCGTGCATTAGGGAAGGTGCCAGCTGTTGTCTATGGCGGCACCTCGAAGGCTCGACACCTATTCGTCGACGCCCACGATTTTGAAACCGCACTTGGTCATAGGGTGAATGTCGGTGCTCTGATGGAGCTTGAGGTGGCCGGTAAGGTGACCACCGTGCAGCTCCAAGAGCTCCAACGGCATCCAGTGCGTCGCAGTCTAAGTCACCTCGACTTTTTGGCGATCAACGTCCGTGAGGAGATGGAGGCCACCATCGAACTGCGATCGGTGAGTGAGGAACTCGAGATGGAGGAGCCGAGCCTGCGAGTCCGAGGACATGTCAAGGATATTCCGGACTTCTTAGAGATCTCGCTCGAGATGCTCGGCGAGGCTGAGGTCTTCACCGCTGGCCAGATTCCACTCGCAAAAGGGTTGGTGTTGATAGGCGACCCCGAGATCGTCGTTGCCCGCCTGGCTGACAAGCTTTAGTTGCCCACACCGTGGGAGGTGACTAACTCGGTACTGGTGGTAGGTCTTGGAAATCCAGGCTCTCGCTATCGTGGCACTCGACACAACATGGGATTTGAGGTTGCTGACGCCCTAGCCAGTGATCTCGGGATAGTTTTTTCGCGTAAATATCACGGGTTGCTCGGAAGCGGACGACTTGGGACCTGCATGATAGATGTGCTGCTACCACAGACATTTATGAATGAGTCTGGTCTCGCGGTAGCTGAGTTTGTCCGATACCACCCAATTGACTATCCGGCGGGTCTAATCGTGATCCATGACGAGCTTGACCTCGAACCAGGAGTGGTGCGTGTCAAGTCAGGTGGTGGCCTAGCCGGACACAATGGCCTTAAGTCGATCGCCCACCTGCTTGGAACCCAGAATTTTCTACGGATCAGGGTCGGAATCGGGCGGCCCTCTGGGCGATCGTCTGTAGTTGATTTTGTGCTGTCTAGACCGGGGTCTGAGGACCGAATCGAACTTGATCTTGCAGTTCGGCGTGGTGTCGATGCGATCCGTGACATCATCGAGGTCGGACCCGATCGAGCGATGACTGAGTATAACCAACGGATACGGTGATGTCGTTCAAGGTGTTAACAAGGCTTGTTGCTGGGGTGAGCCAGACTCTGGAGCTTAGGACTCTGGGTGTCGCTCCAGCTGTGTCGGCTGCCCTGGTGGCCCAGAGTACGGCAGGGCGACGCATCCTCGTGATTGTGGCCAGTGAGGTCGAGGCTGAGACGATCGCCTACGACATCGCCAGCTTGCAAGACGGGTGCAACAGTTATTGGTTGCCAGCCTGGGATACGGTCCCGTTCGAGCGAGTAGCACCATCTATGCGCACCGTTGGGCTGCGTCTTCGTGCGCTGTCCGCGCTGCAAGAGAAGTCGGAGAGCGGTGTGGTGGTGACCGCATCGGTGAGATCAGCACTCCAACGCCTAGCTCCAAGTGCTCTTGACCTCGAGCGCTTCAGTCTTCATGTCGGCTCCTCGCTCCCTCAGGTCGAGTTGGTCGAGTTCTTGTTACGCAATGGATACCTGCGCGAAGCTCAGGTATCGAGTCCTGGCGAGTTTGCCGTGCGTGGCTCGATCGTCGACCTCTTTCCTCCTGACGCCGACAGCCCGATCCGAGCTGACTTCTTTGGCGACGAACTTGATCGCCTCGGCATCTTTGATCCTGGGTCGCAGGTAACCATTGATGCGATAGGTGAGTACGAGATTTTGCCGGCTAGAGAGGTGCTTGTTGACGGCCGTTTACGGGCAGGGCTCGAGGAGTTGGCCGAGCGAGCTCCAGTGCTTGGCGACCGGATTCGGGAGCTGCTCGATGGCACGAGCGCAGATCCAGCCGAGAGCCTTCTCCCTCTAGTACTCAATCATCAGGCTACCATCCCTTCTGACCTGCTAGATGAGGATGATGTGGTTATCTTGGCTGGTGGTGCCTTGCTTGAGGCGGAGTCGATACGCCTTGTCGCGGACGAGTTATCTATGACCCAGGCGCTAGCTCCTACTTGGGGGATCGAGGCTACCGAGTCAACAGCAGGCCTGCTCGCCTCCTTTGACCATATCTCAGAGAGTCCGGCGCAATCTGTCCTCCTCACCGATGATGGTGCGGATCCTCACCCACTGCGAATCGACCATAGAGACATGACCGGGTTCGTTGAGCGCGTTGGGTCCTTTATTCGCCGCGGATTCCGAGTGATCGTCACCGCAGAGTCTCAGGCTAGGGTGCGCGCGTTAACCGCAACGTTTGCGAGCTTTGAACGCTACCCGATTGCAATTGGAGCAGATGCTGATCCTCCAGAGACCGCCGGACTCTACTTGCTCGAGGGCGTGCGGCTCTATCACTCGTTCATCGTAGAGACCGCCAAGCTCGTCGTTGTCGCCGATACAGAGCTGGTACGACCGATAGCCAACCCGAGGACGCCACGTCGAAGCCCAAGGACGCTTAGCTCTACCCTCGATGACTTGGCTCCAGGGACTCTGGTCGTCCATGAGACCTACGGTATCGCTCGTTACCAGGGTATCGTATCGCGTTCCTTGGCCGAGGTTGAGCGCGACTATCTGCTACTGGAGTTCGGCGGTAAGGATAAGATCTATCTTCCTTCCGATCAGACCGACCGCATCACGCTCTACGTCGGTGGAGAGGATCCGGCGCTTTCACGTTTGGGATCCAGAGAGTGGAGTCAACAGGTACGTAAGGCGCGCAGGGCGGCCAACGAGGTTGCGCAGGAGCTCGTAGTGCTGTATCAGAAGCGACTGGTCACCGTCGGTCATGCCAAGGAGGCTGATACACCATGGCAGGATGAGATGGAGTCAGCGTTCCCGTATGAACTCACTCCGGACCAGGTGATCGCTATCGAGGAGATGAAGCGCGATCTTGAACAACCGATCCCTATGGATCGAATGATCTGCGGTGATGTCGGATTCGGGAAGACAGAGATCGCTATTAGAGCCGCATTCAAGACAATTCAGAGCGGGAACCAAGTGGCGATCCTCGTCCCTACCACGATTTTGGCACAGCAACACTATGACACCTTTAGGGAGCGCTTTGAACCCTATGGAGTCAAGGTTGGATTGCTGTCACGCTTTGTGAGCGGACGTGAGGTCAAACGGCTTAAGGAAGAGTTGCGCCTAGGTACGCTCGATTGTCTGGTAGCTACCCATGCCTTGGTCTCCAAAGAGATCGACTTCAAACGTCTAGGGCTCCTCGTAATCGACGAGGAGCAGCGATTCGGGGTTCAACACAAGGAGTTTTGGAAGACACGCCATCCGGACCTCGATGTGCTGACGCTGTCGGCTACTCCGATTCCGCGCACGCTTGAGCTTTCGCTGGTTGGGGTGCGTGACATGTCGCTACTTAGGACGCCACCGCTCGATCGGCAGCCGATCTTAACACATGTTGGTCCAGATGACGATGCTGCAATCTCCGAGGCGATCCGGCGCGAACTTATCCGTGGTGGGCAGGTGTTCTATGTACATAACCGTGTGCGCGATATCCAGTCGGTAGCGCGAAAGGTCGCCGACCTAGTCCCTACAGCACGTATTCTGATCGCTCACGGTCAGCTTCCCGAGCATGAACTCGAACGGGTGGTTGATGATTTCTGGCACCGGAGGGCAGACGTCTTGGTCTGCACCACCATCATCGAGAGCGGTATTGACCTTCCATCGGTGAACACGCTCATAGTCGATCACGCCGAAGATCTTGGACTTGGTCAGCTTCACCAGCTACGTGGGCGAGTAGGGCGTTCGGGGCAGCGAGCATACGCTTACCTGTTCTATCCTCGCACCAAGCCTCTTTCGGTGATTGCGCTTGAACGACTTCGCACTATTGTTGAGAACACAGACCTCGGTTCAGGTTACCGTATCGCCATGCGCGATCTCGAGTTGCGCGGTGCCGGTACCTTTCTGGGGCAACGACAGTCCGGCCACATGAGTGCGGTTGGCTACGAACTCTACGTCCGCCTGGTTGCCGAGGCGGTCGCCCAGATGAAGGGGGACGAGCGTATCGAGGTCGCGGAGATCAACATCGACCTTCCCATCTCTTACTCGATTCCTGTCTCCTATGTTGAGGAAGAGACGGTGCGAATGGACCTGTATCGCCGGCTTGCGCTTGCTTGTACCGATGCAGAGGTCACAGAACTCGCCGAGGAGTTGATCGATCGTTTTGGGCCACATCCGGATGTGGTTGCCAATCTAATTGCGATGACGCGTTTGAAGTTAACGCTGATCGAACGCGGAGTGCATGAGGTTGGGTCGCGCCGTTCCGCACGTACTGGAGGCATGGAGGTCTTCCTGAGACCACTTGAGCTGCGTCCCTCCGAGGAGGTACGGTTGCGACGACTACCATCGCGACCGAGTTACCGTGCGATCGACCACGAGGTAGTAGTTCCCTTTCGACCTCGGGACGACCTTCTTGCTCTGGTTGGTGAAATCGTCATGGGATCGCCGAATTCACGCTCCTAGGTTTCGCATAGTAGGCTAGGAAAGCTGTGGAACCAAGGAGGAGTATGTCTCGAAGGTTGTTGAAGTTCCTTCCGCTTGGGTTAGGTGCTTTGCTTGCGAGCTGTTCGACGATAGGTTATGCTGCCAAAGTAGGGCCGCAGACGATATCCAATAGTCAGCTACATACCGAGCTGCGTGAGGTCTCCTCAAACGCCGCTTTCGATGCTTTGCTAGCTAAGAACAAGTCGCCGGTCTTTGGGCCAAATAAGAAGAGTTACAGCACATTATTTGTCGATAATATTTTGAATCGACGGATTACCATCTACCGCATCTTACAGGTGGAGCACAGACTGAATATCACGCCAACGCCACTTGAGTCTCAACTTGCAAAGGCGTTAACCGTCCAGTCGGTCGGCTCCCAGGCCACGTTCAACGCGTTTTCGAAGGCATATCAGAATCAGCTAGTGAGCGATACTCGGGCGATTGTAGCCATGGAGGCCCATCTCGCGAAGGTCAATCTCACTACTTCGGGTGTGCAGTCATATTACAGCAGCCACCACGCGAGTTTCATTGACGTCTGTTCGTCACAGATACTTGAGACGTCTGCACTCGAGGCTGACGCCGTGCTCGCTAAGATCAAGGCGGGGCTTTCATTTGCCGCAGCCGCCAGTAAGTACTCGGTGGACAAAGCTTCGCAGGCCACAGGTGGAGCAGTGGGATGTGGGACGATCTCGCAATATCAACAGGTTCTAGGGCCGAACTATACGCACGCAGTTGAGACGTTACCAGTGAAGACGCCTTCGCAGCCGGTGCAGATCTCCCAAGGCTGGTCGATCGTTGAGGTAACCTCTCGGACGCTGATCCCGTTCCACAATGCCGAACTCAGTGCAGCCAACGATGAGTTGTCCCATGGATCAGCTCTTCTCAACTCCTTCCTAGCTCGCCAGTCCAGGGCGGAATCCCTCAAGGTTAACCCTCTGTATGGGCGTGTGCGAGATGTCGGAGGCGTTATCCAGGTGGCACCGAGCAAAGGGCCGGGTCAAAAGGTCCTGAGTCAGTACTTCACACCCGGACTTGCCAATTAGCTGCGCTAGCAACCACTATACCTCAACAAAGCTGGCCTGAAGCATCATTGGTTACGAGTGCGTAGCCGCCGTCTATTGGCGGCCAGCTATCGATTGATAGATTTGCTGTGGGCTAAGCGGCAGGTTGATATGTCGAATACCTAGATGGCTAAGCCCATCGATGACTGCATTCCATACGGCAGGAGTTGAGCCGATCGTGCCAGACTCACCGATACCCTTGGCCCCTAGTGGGTTCATAAAGGTCGGAGTCTCCTGGTGGATGACTCCAAATGAGGGTAGTTCGGAGGCCGAGATGACGGTGTAGTCGGCGAAGTTGGGGGTCAGTGGAGTACCATCAGCGCTGTAGCGGAACTCCTCGAAAAGGGCTTGAGCTATCCCTTGGGAGATCCCTCCGTGAACTTGGCCTTCTGCGAGCAACGGATTGAGTAGCCTTCCGGCATCGTCGACGGCAGTGAAGCTGATCAACCTTACCTGACCGGTCTCGACGTCGACCTCGACTGCTGCTAGGTGTGCTCCAAAAGGATAGGTTGCATCGTCTGGGTCGAAGTCAAGTGTAACGTCCAGGGGTTGCCCCATCTCCCTGGCTCGTTTGGCGAGGTTGGACCAGTCGATCGTGAGTGATGGGCTACCCTTCACGAAGGCGCCACTAGTAGTTAGCTCTACATCAGCCTCACTCGCCTCAAACATGGCGGCCGCCATGCGTTTGGCCCGTATGTTGAGCTCATGGGCGGCTCCAGAGATGGCAGCTCCTCCAGTTTGCAACGATCGAGAGCCGAAGGTCCCAACCCCTCTGGGGACCAGGTCGGTGTCGCCAGTGATGACCTGAATCTGGTCGAGGTCAACACCAAGTTCGTCGGCGATGAGCATCGACCAAGCAGTTGCGTGCCCCTGTCCATGTGGGGAGGTGCCGGAGTATGCGACGATGCTGCCGTCGTCCTTCACCTCGACGCGACCATACTCGCTCGATCCTCCTCCATTGGTGACCTCGACGTAGACGGCGATGCCAATACCTAATTGGAGCGGTGCTCGTTCAACGCGACGACGACGTTGTTCATCGCGAAGCTGCTCGTAACCGGCATGTTCACAGACGGAGTCGAGGGCTCTGGCATAGTCACCAACATCGTAGTTAGCTCCGGTCGGGGTTGTGAGCGGGAACGCCTCCTTTGGGATCAAGTTACGTCGTCGGAGTTCAACAGCGTCGATCTCGAGTTCGGCTGCCAGTCTGTCCATCATACGCTCGATAGCCGCGGCGGCCTCAGGGCGACCAGCACCGCGGTAGGCGGATATGGGTGTTGTATTGGTGGCTACTGATACGTACGAGGTCTCGACATTGGGTATGAGGTAGGTCCCAGGTGCCATCAGGCAGGTGAGGGTTGGTAGGAGTGCGCCAAAGGCGGGATAGGCGCCACTATCTTGAACGATACGCATTCGGTAACCGACGAGCTTTCCGTCTTTTGTCGCGCCAAGCTCGAGGTACTGGACCTGCGCCCGACCGTGAACGAGGCCCAGCATGGAGCGACTACGGTCCTCGTGCCATTTAATCGCCCGTCTGAGCTTCAGGGTTGCGGCTGCGATGGCGACGTCCTCTGGGTAGACCGTTACTTTGGCCCCAAATCCACCACCGACATCTTGAGCTCTAACGACAATACTAGCTTCATCGATGTCAAGGCATCTGACTAGCGTGCGCTTCAATCCATGAGCTGATTGAGTCGATGAGTAGACGATAAGACGACCATCTTGTGTCGGCACAGCGGCCATCGCCCGGGTCTCCAGCGAGCATGGTGCGAGTCGCTGATTGATCAAGCGCTCGCCCACGATGACGTCGGCACCATCAAAGAGTGTTGGATTCTGCGCTTGGTCGCTCTCGGAGAAGATGTTGCTGGTGCCTGGAAAGAGGGGTACCGTATCTTTGAGCGCCTCCTCTGGGTCTATGACTACCCCAAGAGGATCAAAGTCGGCATAGACCAACTCGGCGCCGTCGAAGGCGGCCTGTGGGGTTTCGGCAAGAACGAGAGCGTAGGGTTCACCGACGTAGCGCACTCGGTCGCGTGCGAGTATTGGCCGAGCACACTCTGGACGACCCTTCACTGCCGCTGGGATCGGGTTGGCCTCGAGATCTGCAGCGCTCAAAACATGGGTCACACCGGGCGCGGCAAGAGCTTCGTCGGTAGAGATGCTGGTAAAACTGGCGTGGGCGAAGGGCGATGTGACGAAACAGGCATAGAGCGGGTGGTCGAGCTCTAGATTTGCGACGTAGTTGCCATCTCCTTGTAGAAGACCAGGATCCTCTTTTCTAATCACACGGCTGCCGAGAATACTCATGTCGGGTCCTTTCCTCCTATCTTTCTAGCACCTTTTCAGGGCTAGGTTGTGATCGATGAATCCTCGCGATGATCCGAATTGGCTGGGGGTGGGGTGTTGCGGTAGCCGCTATCGGCGCGAACGCTGCAGCTGTGATTCTCTTGCGCGAGCGACGCACGAGTTCGATGGAAGGGAGCGCGCGGCTCACTGCTCAAGATTGGTGTGTCCGCGGGTGATAGAGGGGTGAACTGGGGAGAATTTGATACGGAGTCGAACCAGTGGGATACATTCCAAAATCGTTGCGCGCGATGGTCTCGATCCATTGTGGCGAGTTGAGCTGCGCAATCCTCCGTTTGAGGTTGGTATTCTCGGACTGTAATGCCCGCAAAGTCGCCGCGTCGTTGTGCTTGGTGGTAACCGCGCCGAGGAGTTGTCCAGCAGGAAGGACGGCCGTGACATAGATCACAGCGCCCACGAGCAGGGCTGCGATGATGATGACCCGCCGCCGAACCTTCACTTGCCTCTCTTGACCCAATCGATGAACCTCGCCCCTTCGCCTAGCATAGCTTCAATTCGGAGCAGCTGGTTGTATTTTGCAACTCTATCAGAGCGCGCCGGCGCTCCCGTCTTGATCTGCCCAGCCCCAGTCGCGACGGCGAGGTCTGCTATGAAGGTGTCTTCGGTCTCGCCAGAACGATGCGATATGACGGTGGAGTAGCCGTGGGAACGTGCGAGCTCCATAGTCTCCAGCGTCTCAGTAAGCGTGCCGATCTGATTCAGCTTGATCAAAATGGAGTCGGCAACTGACTCCTTGAAGCCACGCTCGAGCCTCCGCGGATTGGTGACGAAGATGTCGTCGCCAACAATTTGAATCTTGCCGCGTAGTCGTTGGGTGAAGATCTTCCATCCCTCCCAATCCTCCTCTGCCATCGGATCTTCGATCGAGACGATGGGAAATGCATCGACTAGCTGTGCATAGTAATCGACCATCTCATCTGGCGTCAACGACTTGTCCTCGCCCTTCAAGACGTAGTGGCCCTCGCGGAAGAACTCGGTGCTGGCGGGATCTAACGCTAGTGAGACGTCGATGCCTGGCCTTAGGCCAGCCTTTTCAATCGCCTTGACCAAGAGTTCAAGCGCCTCTTGGTGCGAGTGTAGGTTGGGCGCAAAACCGCCCTCATCGCCGACGGTAGTCGAGAGTGATTGTGCGGCGAGTTCTGCCTTCAAAGCCGCATAGGTTTGTACTCCCCACTGCAGTGCCTCTCTAAACGTTACCGCTCCATGAGGAACGAGCATGAACTCTTGCATGTCGAGGTTGTTCGAGGCGTGTACTCCTCCGTTGATCACGTTCATCATCGGCACTGGGAGTAGGGTTGCATTCACGCCACCGAGGTAAGAGGTGAGTGGGAGGCGGGAGGCGTTGGCCGCGGCCCTGGCGGCTGCGAGCGAGACCGAGAGCATCGCGTTGGCACCCAGTCGCGACTTGTCCTGTGTGTCGTCAAGGGAGATCATTGCTCTATCCAAGAGTCGTTGTTGACGGGCGTCATAACCGATCACGGCTCCGGCGATCGGGCCGTTGACGTTGGCTATAGCCTTGCTGACGCCTTTACCTCCATAGGTTGGTCCGCCGTCTCTCAGCTCTACCGCCTCGAACTTACCTGTTGAGGCTCCTGACGGCACGATGGCCCGCCCGCGGGCGCCGCCAACGAGAGCGACCTCCGCCTCAACTGTCGGATTTCCCCGGGAGTCGAGCACCATTCGCGCTGCTACCTGGGTGATCTCAGTATCATTGCGTGCCATAAGGTTGCCTTTCGTCTTGTCTTGCCGTCTCATTTAACTTAGCATCTAAGCAGGTCTAGTGGCACATCGTCGCCATAGTTGGAGACGACCTGCGAGCCGATCAACCTGGTATGAGTTCCTCGAGCAGACGGGCCGCACGGCGAAGTGTCTCCTCAAGATCGATCTCCTGGGTGAGCGCGGTCAATGCTGCCAGCGCAAAATTGGTGGCACTTTGATCTGTCGTTGAGGATGCATCGATTCTCGCGATTAGTTCCTCTGGAGTGAGACCGAGACCGGTGAGCTTGCGGTAACTCTTTTGGAGTCTGAGCGCCGCTGGGAGGGCTTCAGGCACTTGGGATCGAGTGGAGTTCCTCCGCTCCTCGGCCTTTATGGTCTCCCAATTGGCCACGACTTGCTCTGCCGAGTCGACGTCGACGTCGGCAAAGACGTGTGGGTGACGTCGAACAAGTTTGGTCTGGAGCGTGCGTGCGATGGAAGCAAGATCGAAGTCCTCGACCTCGCTAGCTATCTCGGCGTGCATCAGAACCTGAAGGAGCAGATCGCCGAGCTCCTCCTCAAGATGAGCAACGAGGGTTGGTTCTTCTGTTGCGGTAACAACATCGGTTAACTCGAGATCATCGATCGCCTGGACCACCTCGTGAGCCTCTTCTAGTAGGTGGCGCGCGAGCGAGCGATGCGTCTGCTCTGCATCCCAGGGACACTCGACGCGCAATCTATGTACAACATCGATTAGCGAACTCAAATCGCCGTAGAGCGGGGTGAGATTGGTGATAAAGAGGCTGGTAAGGTGGTCGCAGAGGTCAAGTTCAGCGCTTGTCTCGACGACGTCAACTACCTTCTCATCGGCCTGGCCGAGGTGGTGAAGCATCTGGACGTGACCATGACGCTCCTCTACTTTGGCTGTGATCTCTCGCGCGATCATAGGATCAAAGCACTGCAGTACGAGCAGCGTTTCGCTGTCGGTGGGGAGCTGGTCGAGAAGATCTATGGCGTCTACTATCTTTAGCCCATCGATCGGATCCCAGTGGAGCTTGAGTGCGGCGTAGTCGATGAGACCGAGTCCCGCCCCGATCTCTATAGTGATGCCGGGCTCTTTAAGTAGGAGTTGCACGCTTCGTTCTCCGATGGCTGGAGATCCTGGAACGACGTAGGCAAGGCGAGTGTCATCCGTCATTTTCGCGAGACTCACGATTCGATCTGCGATCTTTGGATAGAGCTCATCGAAGTCAGTAGCTCCGTCGTAGAGGTCATCGCAGCTGAGTATGGGTACCCCTGGCTCAACTATCTCAGCGATCGCTTCAGATAGGCCAGGATGGCGAAGTGTCCTGCACACCACGGTGGTGCACCCCTCCAAGGCAGCAGAGAGACTTTGTGGTGAAGCATTGGCTATGCCGGCTCCGACGAGGACGATAGTAGGTTGCATGGAGCCAGGCTACCGCCTCTCCCAGCGTTGTTGTAAGCCTCACTTGTGCTGATTCACTAGCTGAGTGCCTGGGTGGAGCGCTATCGTTGGTTCCCAGGAATCCACGGCCTGCCTCTTGCTTGCGGGTACCTTGTGACCGCAGTCGTTACGCCGTGGTCCATCTTCGCGCCAGATGTCAACAGGTTCGCGCGATGCTAGTGGCTTGATTAGCTCCTGATGAGAGTTTTCAAGAAAGTGCCGCCCTACCAGGAGAATGACGCTTCATCAAATGTTTAAGTTTTCCGCAAAGTTTTCCGAGAACTTAATTCTGAGGTTCCCCACGAACCTCAGAGCATGGGTGGAGGAGGAATTGGGTGGATGCGTTATGCCCTGTCTGTCGTGAAAAGGAGCTCGTAATTATCGAGCTAGGGGTCGGCGATCATGAGGTGGTTCTTGTGAGTTGTGCCGCCTGTGGTAGCCGTTGGTGGCGTCGCGATGGATTTGAAACACAGGTTGCTGAGGTGGTTGAGTTGGCTATGACTACCGCGCGGTCGGGAGGCCGCCGTAAGAGCGGTAGGCCAACGAAAACTGCATCCTGATCTGATGATAACCTAGCCCACAAAGTCGACTGGCTTAGTACCAGTGAGATGCTGTGGGTTAGGTGAGATCTTCGATATCGGCTTGCGTATCGTCGGACTGTGGCAGATTGTGTTGAGTCGCGTGTGCGACCGACGGGTGATAGTCGGCCCTTGGCCGCGCGACCGAGAGTCTCTTGGTGACTCCAGCTCGCTTTTGAGAGAATGGGGTTGGAGCGGCGTGGGTAAAGCGTTACTCGTCAGGGGTAGGGATATCCGTGTGGTTGCGGTGGATGGCCGCTTGAGCACGGTCCACTTTGGTTGGTGGCGATTCAGTCGAAGGGCTGACAAGGTCTCCAACGATCACAAAGACCTTACGGATCTGGGTGTACAGCCATGACGTGGTCATCTTCGAAGATCTGAAGATCGAAGACACGACCAAGTTAGTCAGACAAACTAGAGCCAAGGCTGGAAGGAACGTTCGAGCCAAATCCGGGCTCAACGCATCGATCCTTGGACAAGGTTGGACTGCTTGTCACCAACACCTTACAGATAGCGCCACGAACGCTGCACTGGGAGTCGAAATACGCCGTTTCCCGTTAACGTGTCTACAAACACGGGCGTAGGTTGGTCGGAGCGTGATCTCGCGACGACAAAGATTTACAGAGACCAACCAGCCAACCTCTCCTGCGGGTCGTGTGGCTATGCCGTCAACGCAGGTGTGAATGCAGCCAATTACACACCTGCCACAGACCTAGCGGCACAAGAACGTAACCGAAGATCGCAAGCTAGCTTTGATAAGACACGACCTAGTGAAAGGTCAATCAACTAGGGCGGCATGAACGCCCCCGGAAGCTCCGCCTTCCAGAGCGAGGAGGATCTCACTTCTGCTAGGCTCGCCAGTGTTCGGTGGGCCGCCGAGTTGGCTAGAATACGCTAGTTTGGTCCCGCTGCATGACCGTCATGACGGGTTCGTGCATTTGAGCAGTCGTCGTAGCGAAAGAGGGTGAATCCGGCTCATGAGCGATATTTTCAAGGCCTACGATGTGCGTGGTATCGTACCAGACGAACTAAATGAGGACTGGGCGCGGGCTATTGGAGCGGCTTTTGCAGAGGTTGCCGATGCCGACCAGGTGATCGTGGGATCGGACATGAGGCTCTCGTCAGGCGCGCTCAGAGCCGCACTGACAGAGGGGCTTACTGGAGCAGGAATCGACGTCATCGACCTCGGACTGGCCTCGACTGACCTTCTTTATTTTGCTAGTGGGAAACTCAATTGCCCGGGTGTGATGATTACCGCTTCACACAACCCTGGAAACTACAACGGCATCAAGTTCTGCAGGGCAGGAGCGAGCCCGGTGGGTGCAGAGAGCGGATTGATGGAGGTGCAGGAGCTGGCGACCAATTATCTCGCCACCTCGGTGCCATCGCGCGCGGTTCACGGAACGCGCCAAGAGCGTCCAATGTTGGATGAGTACGTCTCTCACGTGCACTCGTTCGTTGATGTGGCCAAGCTACGTGGTTTGCGGGTCGTCGCTGATACCGCCAACGGTATGGGTGGTTTGATTGTGCCGCCGGTTTTTGACGGCCTTGGCATCAGCCTTGAGGTGCTCTATGGAGACCTTGACGGCTCCTTCCCCAACCATCCGGCAGATCCCATCCAGCCCGAGAATTTAGTCGACTTGAGAGCTAAGGTCCTCTCCGTGGGCGCTGATGTTGGGCTCGCGTTCGATGGTGATGCCGATCGAGTATTCCTCGTCGACGACAAGGCGGCACCCGTCTCAGGATCGACGACGACCGCGCTGATCGCCCGTCGGATCCTGAGCCGGTACCCAGGACAGACGATTTTGTACAACCTGATCTGTTCAAAGGCTGTCCCGGAGGTGATTACAGAGGCGGGCGGAGTGGCGATCCGTACTCGGGTTGGCCATTCGTTCATCAAGGCGGATATGGCTCGTACTGGCGCTATTTTCGGTGGTGAACACTCTGGCCACTATTACTTTCGCGATAACTATCGTGCAGACTCTGGCATGATTGCAGCGCTCACCGTTCTCGAAGAGATGGCCACCCAAGGCTCCTCGTTGTCAGAGATGAGAGGATCACTCGAGCGATACTCGGACTCAGGTGAGGTAAATAGCAAAGTTCAGAATACTGCCGCGGTTCTTAAATTCGTCGAGAACGCATATCAAGGGCGAGCCGAGGTGGACCATCTCGACGGGTTGACGCTCGATTTTGGAGATTGGTGGTTTAACCTTCGCCCATCTAACACCGAACCATTGTTGCGCCTCAACCTAGAGGCTGCGACTGACGATGAGGTATCGCGTCGCTCTCACGAGGTTCTGGCGGTGGTGGCAAAGGCTGACTCAGAGGAGGTACGATGACCCTTTCGCCGGAGCTGGTGGCCATCTTGGCATGCCCAGTAGATCACGAGCCGCTGCTGTATCTTGATGCTGAGAGCCTGTTGTATAATCCGCGGCTCAAGCGCAAATATCGCATCGAGGGTGACATTCCAATCCTGTTGATCGAGGAGGCTGAAATCGTCGATGACGCCGAGCATGTCCGCTTGCTGGGGCTTGCATCGGAAAGGCCCTCTGCTGACCAAGGGGAGGATGCCTAAGTGCAAGCTGATTCCCAAGGTATGTGGGAGGCCACGCGGGCGCTTCCGGAACAGATGGAGACGGCTCTATCTCAGATCTCTACAGTATGCGACCTGCCGAACAAAGATCACATCGAACATGTCGTTGTGGTTGGCATGGGAGGGAGTGGCATCGCGGGAGATGTGGCAATAGCAGCGGCCGCACCGTATATGCCGATCCCAATCACCATCGTCAAGGGCTATGAGCTACCGAGCTATGTCGGAGAGCATTCGCTAGTCATAGCGGTGTCCTTCTCCGGTAACACCGAGGAGACACTCGAAGTAGTCTCTAGGGCGATCGATCATGGAGCCAAATGTGTCGCCGTTACCGCTGGAGGCGAGCTCGATCGGGTCATGCGGGAGCGGGGTGGTTGTGTCGTTCACGTCGATGGTACTATCCCACAGCCGCGAGCGGCGTTTGGTGCACTATCGGTCTCCGTCCTTGGCGTCTTGGATCAGGTCGGGTTGTTTCCAGGTGCAACCGGTTGGATCAACCTCGCTATCGCGCGCCTCAAGGAGAGGCGGATTGAACTCGACTCGGCGGATTCGATCGCCGATGTAGTCGCGTCACAGCTCTCCGGCACGATTCCTATCATCGTCTCCTCTGGCTCACTTGGCAAAGTAGCTGCGATGCGGTGGAAGGCGCAGATCAATGAGAACGCAAAGGCGCCCGCCTTTTACTCCGTGTATCCAGAGGCGTGCCATAACGAGCTTGCTGGCTTTGATGCGTACCCGGAGTTGCTAGCCAGTGATTTTTCACTTGTGATTCTTCGTCACGATCATGAACATCCTCAGATTGCTCGTCGTTACCAATTCGCGGCCGAGACGATTGGCCCGCGGTTCGCTCACTGTATCGAGGTTGGAGCTCATGGTGTTGGAGAGTTAGCCAATCTTTTTGACCTCACCTTTGTCGGGGATTACGTTGCCCTTTCACTTGCCGGACGACTTGGATTCGATCCTGGACCTATAACGCTGCTTGACAAGGTCAAACGTTTCTTAGCGGGTTCTGTCGTCGAGTAGACCTACTGAGGGCGGGTTGGCTAGCTGCTATCGGTTGTCGACTAATAGGTGTACCCGTCTCATCAGGTAGAGTAGATGACACGACCAAAAACCATTGCGTGACCAAGACGATGGCATAAGTTTAGAGAGAGGTAGACAGTGGAGTACGACATCAGCGACATAAGCGAGGCGGATGCAGGGCGGCAGCGAATCCTATGGGCCGACAGACAGATGCCCGTTCTTGGTTCAATTCGTGATCGTTTTGCAAAGACGAAGCCTCTACAGGGGGTGACCATCGCGGCTTGCCTGCACATCACTACTGAGACCGCCAATCTTCTTCGAACCCTACAGGCGGGAGGGGCGCAGGTCGTTGCCGCAGCATCTAACCCACTGTCGACTCAGGATGACGTGGCGGCTTCGCTCGTCAAACACGACGGTATCGCCGTGTTTGCACGCCGCGGCGAGGATACGCCGACCTACTACTCGCATATCGACGCGGTTCTCGACGCCAAGCCCCATGTAACTATGGATGACGGCTGTGACCTCGTGTCGAGAGTGCATCGGGAGCGTCCCGAACAGGTCGAGAGTATATTTGCTGGCACAGAGGAGACGACGACTGGCGTCATTCGCCTACGCGCCATGGAGCAGGCTGGCTCTCTTGGGTATCCGATTGTTGCAGTTAATGACGCCAACACGAAGCATATGTTCGACAACAGGTATGGAACTGGGCAGTCGACTCTCGATGGTGTGATTCGAGCGACGAATATGCTTTTGGCCGGCAAGACCATCGTGATAGCTGGTTATGGCTACTGTGGTAAAGGGGTCGCCTCTAGAGCACGTGGGCTCGGAGCGCAGGTGGTGGTCACCGAAATCCAACCCTTGCCCGCGCTTGAGGCGGTTATGGACGGTTTCCAGGTGCTTCCGATGGCCAAGGCGGCTCAGATTGGTGATATTTTCATCACCGTAACCGG
The DNA here is from genome assembly GCF_000949255.1 of Ferrimicrobium acidiphilum DSM 19497. NCBI lineage: Bacteria > Bacillati > Actinomycetota > Acidimicrobiia > Acidimicrobiales > Acidimicrobiaceae > Ferrimicrobium > Ferrimicrobium acidiphilum. Next base: position 88,762 of record NZ_JXUW01000008.1, read on the forward strand.
GAATCGAGACGTGTTGCGGCCCGAGCATTTTCGGGTGATGAAGGACGGAGCAGTACTCGCCAACTCCGGCCATTTTGATGTCGAGATCGATCTAGCAGGACTAGCAGCTATGACCACCGGCGAGCGTCGTCGAATGGTTCGCCCTATGGTGGAGGAGTTCCTTGTCCGCGGCGAAGATGGCAAGGACAGAAGGGTTCAAGTGATTGCAGAGGGTCGTCTCGTCAATCTGAGCGCAGCAGAGGGTCATCCGGCTTCGGTGATGGACATGAGTTTTGCTAACCAGGCATTGAGTGTGGAGTGGCTTGTTGCTCACCGAGGTGAACTATCGGCGCGAGTCTACGATGTGCCTAGCGACATCGATGCATCGGTCGCTGAACTCAAGCTCTCCTCGATGCAGGTAGAGATAGACGAGTTGACCAATGCCCAACGCGAGTATCTCGCCTCGTGGACGGACGGAACGAAGTAGGCCAGAGGATGTGCTCTGTGTGTTGAGGACGACGTCGGCCCCTCGCTCGCGACCCTTTAGATGGCGGTCGGTTTTTGAGTGGATAGGGTCGGCGCAGGAGCTGGAAGGCAGAAGGAGAAGACGAGATGCAGATTGAGTACCGTTGCAAGGGCTGTGTGATTAGCGATGAGTCCAAGTCTCTGATCGAGGATCGGGTTCATAGACTCAGTAAATACCTCGGAGAGGTAGATCGTGCAGAGGTATTCTTCGAACGCTCACAAAATCCAGCGCAGGCCGACAAGGCACATGCAGAGATCACGCTTCGGTTGTCAAGCACGGTGGCGCGCGCCAAGGGATCGGCCGACGATGAGTTGGCAGCCTTTGACCGTGCTGAGCATAAGTTGGCTCATCAGCTTGAGAAGCTCAAGGGTCGCCTCCTTGCCAGGAGCCACCCACATCACCGCCCTGACAAGACAGTCGATCCCTCGCACCTTGATGAGGTTCCCCAGATCGTTCGTTCGAAGGCTTTTGAGCTCGAGGTCTTGGATCCGGAGACAGCTGCTGTGCGTATGGAGCTACTGTCGCACTCGTTCTACCTTTTTATCAATTCGCTAACGGATCGTTCCGCTGTCGTCTATCGGCGTGGAGATGGTTCGGTTGGATTAATAGATCAGGCTGAGGCTGTCGAACCCTCGTAGCAGGCGGAGGCTAGACTGCTGTAGTGCTTGGAGCCACCGGGAGTTGATATGGGTGTAATCGATCGAGTTTTAAAGACTGGTGAGGGCAAGAAGGTCAAGCGACTCGCTGAGGTCGTTCCTCTCATCAACGAGCTCGAACCTGAGTTCGAGTCACTGAGTGACGACGAACTCAGGGCTAAGACTGATGAGTTTCGTGATCGATTGGATGCAGGAGAGACGCTCGAGGATCTCTTGGTTGAGGCGTTCGCTACCGTCCGTGAGGCGGCTAAGCGTGCAATTGGTCAGCGTCATTATGACGTACAGCTGATGGGTGGCATGGCGCTGCATTTCGGCTGGATTGCCGAGATGAAGACTGGTGAGGGCAAGACGTTGGTCTCGACCCTGCCGGTGTATCTCAATGCGCTCACCGGCAAAGGCGTTCACGTGGTAACGGTGAACGAGTATCTTGCTGCTAGAGACTCAGTGTGGATGACCCAGATCTACGATCGATTGGGAATTAGCGTAGGTAGAGTTACTGCCGACATCAGCGATGCCAAGCTCAAGCGTGAGGCCTATGCCAGAGACGTGACCTACGGCACGAATACCGAGCTCGGCTTCGATTATCTGCGTGACAATATGGCGACGACACTCGATGATATGGTCCAGCGTGGACACGCCTACGCCATCGTCGACGAGGTCGACTCCATTCTGATCGACGAGGCTCGTACGCCGCTGATCATCTCAGGTCCATCGCAGCAGTCTCCTGAACTCTATTACAAGTTCGCCGGGGTGGCGCGGACCCTCAAGGAGGGGGTCGACTACGAGGTTGACGAAGAGAAGAAGATCGTCATGACCACCGAGGATGGGATAGCTAAGGTTGAGAAGGCACTCGGGATCGAGAACCTCTATGACATCTCAGCGATGACTTATCTGCACCAATTGAACCAAGCGCTGCGAGCGAAGGATCTCTACAAACGAGATAAAGACTACATCGTCGATAAAGGTGAGGTGAAGATCGTCGATGAGTTCACCGGGAGAATTCTTGAGGGCCGACGTTGGTCTGACGGTCTCCATCAAGCAGTTGAAGCCAAGGAACGGGTTCGCATCCAAGAGGAGAATCACACCTGGGCCACGGTGACGTTGCAGAACTATTTCCGACTCTATGACAAGCTAGCCGGTATGACAGGCACCGCAGAGACCGAGGCCGCCGAGTTTGCCTCGACCTACAAGTTGACCGTCGTTCCTATTCCGACTAATAAGCCTGTCGTGCGCGTCGATCAGGGTGATCTGATCTTCAAGACAGAGGAGGCTAAGTTCAACGCCATTGTCGACGATATCGAGGCGCGCTTCGAACGGGGACAGCCGGTCCTTGTGGGGACGATCTCGGTTGCAAAATCGGAGCTGCTCTCTAAGCTGCTAGGAGCACGATCGATTCCTCATGCCGTATTGAATGCCAAACAACACGCCCTTGAGGCGGAGGTGGTATCTCAAGCCGGTCGTCTGCACGGGGTTACAGTGGCTACCAACATGGCTGGGCGTGGTGTCGACATTCTTTTAGGAGGGAACCCGGATCGGTTGGCACTGTCAGAGTTGATCAACAATGGAGTCGATCCCGAGAGCGATGAGGGCCAACAGCATTATCGGGAGGCGCGTGAGAAGTATGCGCTGATTTGTGCACAGGAGGCAGAGCAGGTTAGGGCGCTTGGTGGCCTCTACGTGATAGCCTCGGAGAGGCATGAGTCGCGTCGCATAGACAATCAGCTACGTGGCCGCTCTGGTCGTCAGGGTGACCCTGGTGAGACCCGGTTCTATCTCTCACTAGAGGACGAGCTGATGCGACTCTTCGCCGGAGGCGGGGTCGTGAACTGGGTGATGGGCAAGGCCTTCCCGGAGGATCAACCTATCGAGGCCAAGACGGTCTCTCGTGCGATCGAGCGTGCCCAAGGCGCGGTAGAGGCGAAGAACGCGGATATTCGTAAGGATGTACTCAAGTACGATAAGGTTCTTGATGAGCAGCGCAAGGTGATCTACGAACGTCGGCGTGAGATTCTAGCTGGGGAGGATTTGGCGGAGTTTACAGTCTCCTCCCTGTCTCGGGTGATCGACCAATTGGTAGATACCTATCTGCCTACCGACTACGAGGATAACTGGAATCTCGACGAACTCTTGGAGCAGGTTGCCCTCTATTGGCCAACCGCCTTTGTCGCGGAGGATCTACATCAGGCGACGACGAAATCACAGGTATCGGCTTCACTCCATGCTGAGGCGCTTGAATTCTATGAGAGTAAATGCGCGAGCCTTGCGGTCGATGGGGACGAGGATCCACTCGCCCCTGCACGCGAGATCGAGCGACAGGTGCTCTTATCGGTTGTCGATCAGCACTGGCGTGAGCACCTTATCGATATGGACTATCTGAGGGATGGTATTAACCTTCGTGCGATGGGTCAGCAGGATCCGTTGGTCGCCTGGCAACAGGAGGGTTACGACATGTTCCAGGATTTGATGAAACGGATCGAAAACGATTACATCCGTTATGTACTCCAAGTTCAGGTTGTGGGTCCAGAGACCCAAGGAGTAGACCTCGGGCAGGCGTCGTATTATGGAGCAACCGATCCTGGCGATGTGAATCTTCTTGAGTCATTCCAGGTAGCTCAGGAGACCCAGCGCGCTGTCGCTCTCGCTGAGCGCCCCATCGAGGATGTGGAGGTGAACTCTCCACTCATCAAGTCTGATGAGGAGCGAATCGGCCGTAACGACCCGTGTTATTGTGGCAGCGGGCTCAAGTACAAGCACTGCCACGGGAAGTGAGTGACGCTAGCGATCGCCTTGAGTTGCTCGAGGCGAGACTTGAGGCTGCCAAGCGCTATCTAAAGGTCGATGACGCCTCCGTGCAACTACAGGAGTTAGAGGCTGAGTTAGCAGCGCCCGAATTTTGGTCGTCGCCGGAGCGCGCACAGTCGATGTCGAGGCGTTACACCCAGCTCAAGGAGGATGTGGCACTGCTTGAGTCGCTACACAGCCGTCTCGACGATGCTCGCGTCTTGGCCGAGTTCCTGGATCAAGGAGATCTAGAGTTCGCTGCCGAGCTCGAGGAGAGTCTCGGCTGGATCTCCGCCAGACTCGATAGCCTCGACACCAGAGCCTTACTCTCGGGCGAGTTTGACGAGGGTGATGCGATCGCCGAGATTCATGCCGGAGCGGGAGGCACCGATTCGCAAGACTGGGCGGAGATGATGTTGCGGATGTACGAGCGCTACGCTGGCGAGGCAGGGTTCAGCTTTGAACTTGATGAGGTCACCGCTGGGGGTGAGGCGGGTATTCTTTCGGCTACCTTCATCGTTAAAGGGAGATATGCCTATGGATTACTGCAAGCCGAACGTGGTGTCCACCGACTGGTGCGTATGTCACCATTTGATTCACAGCACCGACGCCATACCAGTTTCGCCTCGTTTGAGGTAACGCCGTTGATGGACGAGTCGTTTGAGGTGGCGATCGATGACAAGGAGCTGCGGATCGATACCTATCGTTCCTCTGGAGCTGGTGGACAGCACGTGAACGTCACCGATTCCGCCGTCCGGATTACCCATCTACCCACAGGAATTGTCGTATCTTGTCAGAACGAGCGTTCGCAGCTACAGAACAAGGCTAGAGCTATGCAGATACTAATCTCGAAGCTCGAGCAGCGCCATCGGGAGGAGTTTCGGGCCCAGATGAGCGCTATCGGTGGTCCGCAAGCCGAGGTGAGTTGGGCGAATCAGATCCGTTCGTACGTGTTGGCTCCATATCAATTGGTAAAGGATCATCGATCAGGGTACGAAGACCATAATGTAGCCGAGGTGCTCGATGGCAGGTTGGGCCCGTTTATTCAGGCTTTTCTCGAGTGGCGGCGGTCAAATGATGAGGATTGAGCTACTGATCAATCATTCGGGTGGTAGGATATGTCGAGACGATCGAGATCGCTCCGTTTGTGCGTGGATCTGGTCGGCATAAAGGAGTTCTTGAGTGATCAAGTTTGAAAATGTCTCCAAATCGTATTCTAAAGGGAGCCCCGCCGTAAGGGACATATCCTTTGAGATAGATCGCGGGGAGTTCGTCTTCTTGATCGGGTCGTCTGGGTCCGGCAAGACGACCCTGATTCGGCTGATGATCCGCGAGGAGAAGCCCGATGATGGTACGATTTGGGTAGCTGGTAAGAACCTGGTGACCATGCCCAACTGGAAGGTGCCTCATTTTCGCCGTAACGTTGGCGTCATTTTTCAGGATTTTCGGCTATTGCCGAACAAGACGGTCGCACAGAACGTCGCCTTTGCTCTCGAGGTTATTGGTAAGCCGAGCAGATTTATCGCCACGCAGGTTCCGCAGATCCTTCGGTTGGTAGGTTTAGAGGATAAGATGGAGCGCTTCCCGCACCAGCTCTCTGGTGGTGAGCAGCAGCGAGTGGCGATTGCTAGAGCCTTTGTCAATCGCCCACTTATTTTGCTCGCTGACGAGCCGACGGGTAATTTGGACCCGGAGACCAGTTGGGGAGTGATGAATCTTCTCGAGCGCATCAATCGAACCGGCACCGCAGTAGTGATGGCTACCCATGACGTCGGGATTGTGGACTCGATGAGGCGTCGTGTCATCGAGATCGACGAGGGGCATTTGAGCCGCGACCAGGTTCGTGGCGTATACGGGTTGGGTGTCTAGCTAGCGATGTCAGTAAAGTATTTTGCCTCAGAGACCGGTACCAACCTGTGGCGTAACCGTTTGATGTCACTCGCCGCTATTTTTACGGTCGCAATATCGCTCTCGCTCGTAGGGTCGGCGTTGCTGATCAAACAGGGTGTGTCAACGGCGACGGCCGAATGGAAGGGTAACGTTCAGCTCTTGATCTTCTTGCAGCCCAAGATCTCGCCGACTGAGTTTAAGGCAGTGGAGGACCAGTTGCGTCAGCTACCAGCCGTCAAGAGCTTCAGCTACGTTCCAAGGGCACAGGCGTACTCTGACTTTAGACACCTACTCGCCAATCAACCCGATCTGGTGAATGCAGTTCCTAAGTCCGCCGTTCCCACGTTCTTGCGGGTGTCGTTAGTGAACCCTGCGGAGACCAAGGCGGTTGCGGCGATCTTTCAGGGGCAGCCGGGAGTCGATACAGTGAACGATAACTTCTCTGCGATCAACACCATCACCACCGTCTCTAACGTCGCCCAGACGGTAATCCTCGCCGTAGCCATCATCTTGTTGGTCTCTGCGGCGGTTTTGATCTTGAACGTGATTCGTGTTGCGATATTCTCTAGACGACGTGAGGTCGCGGTGATGCGATTGGTTGGAGCAACGAACTCGTTTATACAGATCCCGTTCATGCTCGAGGGGCTCATCCAGGGCCTGATAGGTGCCTTGGTGGCGACAGGGGTTGTGATCCTCGTCAAGTCGCTTATTGGCTATGCAATCTCTCACTTTAAAATGCATCTGCTTGGTGGGTTCGTACTTACCAACCAAAACTTGATCGACACCATAGCTGTTATCATCTTCGCGGGTGTTGTGGTCGGTACTCTAGGATCTACGATTGCGGTGCGTCGCTTCCTTTCCACGTGATAGCCAACTAAACGCTTTAAGTCAGAACAGTTGGCACGCAGGCGCTCTAGAGCAGAGATTCTAAGACAGAGATTCTAGAGCAGAGATCTCGGGTTTAGTTTTCTCTGGATCGTCGATGCGCTGGTCGGTAATCGCGAGCTTCGCGACTCGGTAGGCTCCTAACCCAGGAGCACGAGTTCGCTCCCAGTTTCAGCGTTGAGATAGGTCTGTTCGCCGGCGAGCTAGTCGAGGCATTGGCATAAGCCGGACCAAGCAGGTCAGCGCCGTCCATCTGAGCTGTTGGATTCGGCTATGCGAACGAACTTTATCGCTCTTGGGTTGTGTGTCGATGGTACTAGATAGTGTCTACCATCCGTGGATGTGGTTCTATACAGGGAAAGACCGCCCTGGTGAGGCGGTCTTTCCCTAGTACCGTGGAGGTGGCGGGAGTCGAACCCGCGTCCCTTGGCGCTTTCATGATTCTTCTCCGAGCGCAGTCGGGTTTTTGATCAGTAGTGGTGCCACCCGACGGACTTCACTACCGTTTTCTTGATTGATGTCCTCCAAGAGCCTCAAGAAGAGCCGAAAGGAGTGAGCGTCTGTTTATAACGCCCCGTTTAGATGTCGACGCGACCATCTAAGGGGACGTCACCGGTTTTTAAGCGGCGAGTGCGAACGAAGGTTCGGCATTTATTTTGTTTTCCGGCTTTTTAAAGTGCCTCCGGAGAGCACTGCTCGCTTCATTCACAAAGTCGTCCAAAGTCGAATCCGGTACACCCCCTTTCGGGGTTCATCTTAGTCGACTTAGCTAGCGGGCCCGATGGCCAGCGACAGGCTCAGCGATATTCCGCATGCAGCCTTCTCATCTCCATGGCAGCATCGCGCTCTTGGAGCACGTGACGCTTGTCGTACATGGTACGTCCACGCCCGAGGCCGAGCTCGACCTTTGCCAGCCCGTTTTTGAAGTATACGGATAGCGGAATCAGGGCAAGACGATCTTGCTCGAGCTTGCCGGCGAGGCGATCGATCTCAAAGCGATGCAAGAGCAGGCGTCGGGTGCGTTCAGGACTAAAGGCGCCAAACCCAGTTGCTTGGGCATAGGCGGCTATGTTCATTTTGAGAAGCAACGCCTGGCCGCCTTCGATACGGGCATAGGAGTCGCGGAGTTGGACGCGACCTGCGCGCAACGACTTCACCTCGCCACCTACTAGCTCTAGGCCGGCTTCAACCGTCTCCAGGATCTCGTAATCGTGGCGGGCACGACGGTTTTGGGCTACGATCCTGTTCCCGAAGTGGGCGGGATCTTGGGGCTTCTTTTTTTTTGAACTTCGAGGCAATATAGGTCGCAATCTAAGGATGTGTAGGTGTCGGTTGGTACGCTGGTCACGATGGTGGAGATGCAGACGCTAACCCGCGACATTATTCTAGCGCATTGTACCCAGGAGTATCCTCTTGAGGCGTGTGGGATGTTGCTTGGTGATGAGCGTGGTGTGTCGCAGGCGTACCCGACACGGAACGAGGCACGCTCTGCGAGGATATTTGTGGCCGATCCAGCCGATGTCGCGAGCGCCCGTGAGTCGGCAGTCTCCCAGGGATTGAATGTAGTTGGCGTGTATCACTCGCACACCAACTCTGAAGCCTTCCCCTCCCCGACCGATGTTGCGCAGGCGCCCGACCCAAGTTGGTTTTATGTGGTGGTCTCGCTTGCCCGGCCGTTAGCCGAGCTTCGTTGCTTTGCTATTCGTGATGGGATGGTAACTGAGTTGATGATCGGCGAGCCAGAGCCGTCTGGGGGGCTTGTTTCGTGACGGTGCCCTGGTTGGCTCGCGATCTGATCGCTGAGGCAGCCGGCCATCTCGATGAGCCGGTCGCTGACTATTTCTTCGGTGCAGCCGACCGCGGAAGGTTGATGCACAGGAACTATCAGAGCTGGCAGCGATTCTCGATAGCACCCTCCTATCTCAGCCGTCCACCACGGGCCACGAGTAGAACTAGCTTTCTTGGCCGTCACCTCGACACCCCACTGGTGGTGGCCCCAATCGCCTTTCAGTCGATACTCGATCCCGCTGGCGAGCCTGGTCTAGCCTTCGCTGCCGGGGTCGCTGGTTTCGGGTACACGATCTCGACGCGCTCTAGTCGCAGGTTGTCGGCGATCTCAGACGCTTTTGAGCTCGGCCAGCGTATTGATGCTGCCGAGATCGATGGACTAGATGAGGATCATCGGATACTTCTTGAGAGCTTTGCCGGTCAACGCCATGGAGAGCTCTGGTTGCAGGTATATCAGACCAAGGATCATGACTTTGTCGGCCAACTTCTCGATACCGGAGCCGAGGTGGGGGTAAAAGCGGCTGCCTTGACTATCGACACCCCGTATTTGGGAGCTCGTTACCGTGATAGTGTACATGGTTTCTCGCCGGTGGATCGACTCAAAGAGGTACTCGCCGTCGAGGACCAAGATGGTCCTGCCTTTGGGGATGGCTTCTCGAGCGCGGCGATCGCGCAAGCCATCGAGCTCGATGTCGATGGGTTTATTCGCGATTGTGAGCAACGTGGAATTGACCCGATGTTCAAAGGAGTCCTTTCGACCCCAGATTGGGGCGCGATGCACAAGTTAGTGACTTTGTCGTCGGTCACTCCTTGGATATCGAACCATGGTGGCAGGCAGAGCGATCTTCTTCCAACGACTGCTGAGGCACTGTCCCTGCTTCGAGGTTCCCTTGCTGGGGGCGAATGCATCGTAGATGGTGGCATTGGGGATCCGACAGATGCAATCTGTGCACTTGCTCTCGGAGCTAGAGTGGTGGCTATCGGGCGCCCGCTCATGGCTGCCTATGCGCTCGGAGGTGTGCGGGCCGCTACTGAGTACTTGATTGAGTTTCGTCATCAACTAGTTCGTCAGTTGGCTATTCTCGGCTATGAAAGCCCACGACAGATTGACCCGAGAGCGGTTCAGCTTCGGTTGGAGCAGGGGCGCAGCTCAGATGTTTGAGCAGGCGAGTTCTGACGTTACTGGTGGAGACTCAGCCACAGAGGTGATCGCTGTCTTTGACTCTGGTTTCGGAGGACTGAACATTCTTGAGGCGCTTCGTGATCTCTTGCCATTCGAGCACTTTATATATCTTGGTGATTCGAAGCGCTCTCCTTATGGAGATCGCGATCCAAGTGATGTTACTCAATTCTCGCTCGAGATCCTCAGGTATCTACAGGCTAACTACCGACTTAAGCTGGTGGTTGTCGCGTGCAATACGGCGTCTGCCATCGCACTTGAAAGACTCAAAGCCGAGAGTGAGGTGCCTATCGTCGGTGTTATTGACGCAGCCGTTCGAGCTATTTCGCGAGCTACTCAGAACTCTCGCGTGGGGGTGGTTGGCACGGTTGCTACCATCGGCTCCGGTGTCTATCAACGACGGCTTGCAGGACAAGCAGTTACAGCCGTCGCCTGCCCTGGCGTCGTTGAGTATGTAGAGGCTGGTGCACTAGACGATCCGAGATTGATGGAACTTCTGCAGTCGCTCATGGGGCCGATCAAGGAGGCTGAGGTGGATACCTTGCTTCTTGCCTGCACCCACTATCCCTATCTTGGCGCTCAGTTCCGTGAGGTGCTTGGAGAGGGAGTAGTGTTGATCTCCAGTGGCGAGGAGACCGCTTTCGAGGTTCGAGAACTCTTGGTTGACACCGAACCTACCGAGAACAATCCGGAGATCAGAGGGAAGGTCGAGTTTTTGTGCACTGGATCTGTCGTTGACTTTCTCGAGGTGGGAAGGCGACTCTTCCATGGTGACTTGGAGTCGGTGCACCATATCGAGGTTGGGGCACAAGAGACCACTATGGTCGAACAGGGTGCTAGCAGTTGGAGCCAGGTTGGCCCCAGAGAAGAAAAGGAGCGTGTAAGTGGCCAAGCGTCATGACCAACGAGATCCGTCACAGCTACGTGAGGTGGCCGTTACCCTTGACTACACCGAGATGGCACTTGCTTCGTGCCTCATCGAGGTTGGGAAGACCAGAGTGCTCTGTAGCGTCTCGGCTGAGGATCGTGTCCCCCCTTGGCTTCGCGGCAAGGGATCAGGATGGGTGACTGCAGAGTATGCCATGCTGCCAGCGGCGACCCGCGAACGAACTCCACGTGAGGCGGTACGCGGTAAACAGGGAGGAAGAACGGTGGAGATTCAGCGTCTGATCGGACGCTCTCTTCGATCCTCTGTTGACCTGAAGCGGATGGGTGAGATAGAACTAGTTGTCGATTGTGATGTTATTCAGGCGGATGGTGGTACTCGCACCGCCTCTATCACCGGTGCGTCTTTGGCGCTTCGATTAGCGCTAGCACGACTGGAGAAGGCAGGTAGGGTGCGAGCAGGGGTCATCACCAGCGCGCTCGCCGCGGTATCGGTGGGTATCGTTGATGGTCAGCCGGTCCTTGACCTTGACTACCCTGAGGACTCTTCTGCAGAGGTAGACATGAATGTTGTCATGAATCAAAAGGGTGAGTACGTTGAGATTCAGGGGACAGCCGAGGGTGCACCCTTCTCCAAGGTCCAGCTAGTAGACCTTCTCAAGCTCGCCGAGTCTGGGATTGGACAGCTGCTCAGCCTTGGTGATCAGATACTCGCCGAGCATGCTCAGTAGACGGATAGATCGATGCCGGTGGTTGTACTAGGCCTGGTCACCAGCAACCAGGACAAGTTGGCCGAGATTGCGGCGATGCTCCCGAAGGGGTTTCGAGTCCAGCGCCTTGATCTAGGGGAGGTTGATGAGACCGGAGCCAGCTTCGAGGAGAACGCGGAGTTAAAGGCGATCGCAGGTCTTATGCAATCTAGTGTCGCCTTGGGGGAGGATTCTGGACTCGAGGTTGAGGCGCTACACGGCGCTCCAGGCGTATACTCCAAACGGTACGCAGAGACAGATGTTGCTCGGGTTCGGCGGCTTCTCACAGAGTTGCGTGATGTCGAGGATAGGCGGGCACGGTTTGTGACGGTCATCGCCATGGCACAACGAAGAGGGGTGACCCAATTTTTCCGTGGAGAGGTGGAGGGGCGTATAGCGCGAGAGCCACGCGGTACCCATGGTTTTGGCTATGACCCAGTCTTTGTTCCCAACGAGGGTGATGGGCGTACCTTCGCTCAGATGACTCAGGAAGAGAAGGGAAGCATTTCGCACCGTGGTCGCGCGCTTGCATCGCTTGTAGCCAACGTTGATGCTCTTGTTGATCTCCGCGAGGAGTAGCCGGTTGTGCTCGGACCCCCTCGCGAACGAGCATATGAATCCTGATTGACTGGCCAGTGGTGTGTCTAGTAATCGCTGCAAGTAGCAGTCGAGCAGGCCAAACGGCGCGCTGATGAGGCTGCACTACTCGTTGTGCGGGCGGGGAGACTCGAACTCCCACGTCTCTCGACACGAGGACCTAAACCTCGCGCGTCTGCCAATTTCGCCACGCCCGCTTTGTTGGTGATCCTAGCGGATAAAAAGGGGTATTGGTTCCTTGGAGGCATAAGGATAAGTCGGCTTACCTTGTCTGAGTGAACTTTGGCGGTAGCTCGTCCGATTAGCCTAGATCCCATGGATCACACTGACCTTACTGCCGGTTCTGTTGCTGACTTGAAGGATGCCGCTAACGCCGATCGGGGTGGCGACGTCTACCAGCAGCTGTTGAAGGAGCGCATCGTTTTCTTGGGGTCGGAGGTCAACCAGCTCACGGCGAACGCGATCTGTGCGCAGCTGTTGCTCCTCGCTGCCGAAGATGCAGATCGAGATGTCTCTTTTATCATCAATTCTCCTGGTGGGTCGATCTATGACGGTCTCGCCATCTATGACACCATGCAGTATGTGAGCTGCGATGTCTCAACGATCACTATCGGTATGGCGGCGTCAATGGGGCAGTTCCTGCTTTGCGCTGGTGCGCATGGCAAGCGATTTGCGTTGCCACATGCCCGCATTCTCATGCATCAGCCGTTAGCCCAAATGCAGGGCCAGGCAGCCGATATTGCTATACAGGCGGAGCAGATCATGTACCTAAAGCGGCAGCTAGCGGAGCGGATCTCCTTCCATACCGGTCAGCCGGTTGAGAAGATTCAAGCTGATTCCGAACGAGATCGTTGGTTCACCGCTGATGAGGCACAGGAGTATGGCTTTATCGACCAGGTAATCCGTACGAATTCGTATGGTGCGAGCACAAGTGGGTCCGACTCCTAGTGAAGACCGACCACGCCGGAGCGACGCCTGAGCCTTCTGGGTATCGGCGCGATCGGGAGTTGCCGATCCACCTAGTCCGTCCCTCGATGACGGTGCCTCAGCGGATCGCTAACATCTGGAGGTACCGTGACCTCCTAAAGGATCTTGTTGCCAAGGAGATCAAGGTCAAGTACAAGGATTCGGCTCTTGGGTTCATTTGGAGCCTTTTGAATCCGGCGATGTTTATCTTGATCTACTACATTGTCTTCCAGAAGATACTGAAGAATGGTATCCCGTTATTCGCTATCTACTTAGCGACCGGACTCTTAGCTTGGAACCTTTTCCAATCCGGCGTTCTCGGTGCGACTGGTTCAGTAGTTGGAAACAGTGGACTAGTCAAGAAGGTCGCCTTTCCTAGGGAGATTCTGGCACTCGCCTCAGTGGGCTCAGCCTTCATCTTCTTCCTCTTTCAAACGGTCGTATTGGCCATCTTTTTGGTCGTCTTTCGGGTTGCGCCGAGCCCGCGTTTCGTGTGGTTGGTTCCACTCGCTCTTCTTGGATTATTGATGTTCGCCTGCGCGTTAGCTGTGCTACTTTCAGGTGTCAACGTCTATCTGCGCGATATGCAGCACCTGATGGAGATCCTCCTCCAGGCATGGTTCTGGGCTACCCCGATCGTCTACCCGTTCATGGAACTCTCTAAGCAGTTGCGCGCACACGGGTTAACCTGGCTTTATCTTGCCAATCCAACGACCCCGGTCGCACTTACTTTCCAGAGGGCTTTTTATGTGAAGGCGAATCCGCTCGGGACGAATGGGACGATAGTGCACATTCTTCCTAACTATGGACCTATGTGGTATCTCGCTGTCCTTGGTACAATAATCGTTCTCAGTTTCATCTTCTTCCTGGTATCTGTCTATATTTTCGGTCGCCTGGAAGGGAACTTTGCGGAGGAGTTGTAGTGTCGACTGCAGTCGAGGTGGTGTCGGTCTCGAAGACGTTTCGGCTTTTTCAAGAGAAATACACCTCCTTAAAGGAAAAGGCAATTCACTTTGGGAAAGTACCTCACGAGGTATTTCCAGCCCTTACTGATATCAGCTTTGAGGTGCAACAAGGGGTTACTTTAGGATTGCTTGGGCACAATGGCTCTGGAAAGTCAACGCTGCTCAAGTGCCTTGCTGGCATCCTGACACCCTCAACAGGTGAGATTCGTATTCGTGGTCGCATAGCTGCAATGCTCGAACTTGGAGCTGGCTTTCACCCTGATCTATCTGGGCGTGCGAACATCTACTTGAACGCTGCCTTAATGGGTCTGTCGCGTAAGGAGGTCGACCAGCGCTTTGATGCAATTGTCGAGTTCTCTGAGCTAGGGCCGTTCATCGAGAACCAAGTGAAGTTTTACTCCTCAGGTATGTACGCACGTCTCGGTTTCGCGGTGGCGGTCAACATGGATCCAGACATCCTTCTGGTCGACGAGGTCCTCGCTGTCGGCGATGCTAACTTCCAGCTTAAGTGTCTGGCCAAGATTCGTGAGTTTCAGGAGGAGGGACGGACGATTATCTTCGTCTCCCACTCTCCCGATCTCGTTCGAGCGGTCTGTTCAACTGCTTTCGTCCTCGACCACGGACGTCTGGTCGGTCAAGGCCCAACGGCGGAGGCCGTTGCGCTGTTGCAAAAGTTCCAGCTTTCGGGGTCTGGTTTGAACCATGATCCGAGTACCGAGGATCATCGCCTAGAGGCGGCTATTAGCCGGGATATCCATTTGAACTCGTTGATGGTCAACGGCATGGATGCCGACCGTGGAGTGGAGTTAGCCGCCATGAGCCAGGTGGAGTTGGCGATCGCGATTGAGGATGTCGCATCGCTAGCGGGATCCTGTCATCTAGAGGTGCTTATCTACAACGCCTCTGGGATTGCTCTCATCCGCGCCCATACCCGGGAGATGGATATGGAGCCGGTGTTGATTCGTGGCAGCGTTGAGGCGGTCGTACAGTTTGGGTCGCTTGCGTTGGCGGTTGGCTCCTATTCGATGCAGGTGAATCTCTACCACCCTCAGAGTGGGATGATGATTGAGAGTCGACGCTGGGACAATGCGATCATGATAGTCGGCGGGCAAAAGGGCGTTGGTGGGGTTATCGCAGCTGAGGCGAACGTCTTTGTCAAAGAGGTTTCGAGTCGTAACTTTCTCTGAGTCGACTGCATGAGCGCACTGTATCGCTCCATTGCTGAGGACCTCGGAGATAGCCGGTGATTGGTTACCAGAATCGATCTAGACTCGGTCGATCTGGACTCGGGCGATTTGGTACTGTTCGCTCTCTGTTGAGACAGAGAGAATTATCAATCTGCTTGCTGTAAGATTCAAAAACCGATGCAAGGACCCCCGGCTGTGGATTCACTTGCGTATGTAACGGCGAGGGTCGCTCAATGTTCTTCAGAAGGCGACATAGCTAGCGTAGGACTGGATATACTCGAGTCACGTATCTGTGGACTGTCGAACGTCGGTCAACTAATAGAGGCGATGGAAACCTTGTGATGCAGTGCCAAGAGAGCAGTGCCAAGAGAGCAGTGCCAAGAGAGCAGTGCCAAGAGAGCAGTGCCAAGAGAGCAGTGCCAAGAGAGCAGAGCCAAGAGAGCAGAGCCAAGAGAGCAGAGCCCTGAGTAGTGCGGATGGCCGGGCCTTGTCTGGGCTAACTCAGGCTAACAAGCAATACCGTTAACTTAGGGACCGGCTCCTATGACATAGATAAGATCTTTGGCTGGTCTTGAGGGTTGGGGCCAGTTGCTATGGTTGGGATACTTGGTGGGATAGGGACTCATCCGTTTGCGAATCACACGGGGGTTGGAGCGCAACCTTCGTTTTGGGAGCACTTGGTCAAGGATTTGACAGCTTGCGCGGCTGAATGCTTCAGCGAGAACTTGAGGGGGAAAAACCCGGACTGGTTATAGCACTGGTGCGTACCGTCCGGAGAGAGCCAACAAATGAGAGCGCCACTGGGTCCCCTCGTGTGGATGCCGATACGTCATACATGAGTTCCCTGATGCCAAAGTGAAGGGTTAACATCCCCCAGATCTCCTGGTAGACGAGCTCGGGAGACTGAGACCGTAACACTCTTCGTGCCTCCGACTGATGGGTCTTTAGTTCATCAAAGGCCGATTCGATCTCCCAACGTTTGGAGTAGAGTGCCGCTAGTTCATGAGCCGGTGCCACCTCGGGATCGGTGATGGTGCAAAAGAGCCTGTAGAAGAGATCCGGGTCCTCCCCTTCGGTGATCTGGTACTCAATCACCCTGAGCAGAAGCGGACTCTTTCTGCCCCTGTCCTTATGGTGATAGACGTTGCCAAGGTAAGAACCATCCTCGAGTTCGGCGACCGTCTCAATTCGGTAGTTGCTCTTTGCCCGCCAGAGGAGTTGGGCACCGGTGTTGGCAGCTCGCTGCCAGAGGTCGTAGCCAAAGAACCCT